>JBJHDE010000396.1:0-5628 GCA_050486385.1 Planctomycetales bacterium
TCGCCCGAGAGCCTGCAAGCTGCCCCAACGGACCTGCCGATCAACGGGGGCTTCAAGCGAGTCGGGCTGAGCAATCGCGTGTTCTGCGACGATTTGACGCACGATTGCCGGCCAGCGGTCGCCGCCGTGAAAAGTCAGTTCATCCGCGGGTGCGAGTTGTGACGTAAAGAAGAATGGGGAGCCGTCCGGCCAGGAGATCCGGTCGATGGATTCCCAGGCGATTGATTCGCCCTGAGAATCCAGAAACACCGGCTGATCGCCGCGAAAAACCAGCTCGCCGGTCCGGGTGGTCGGGCCAAGCTGGGCCTGGGCCTCGCCTGCGTCGAGGCCGTGCGGCCACGTTTGGGCAGCCGAGCAGATCAGCGCGACGAGCAAGAATCGAAACACGGTATCGAAGCGGCCTGCGTGGAGGAATTTGACCCGCCGATCCCACCGGAGCGTTGTTGTTCCTGGGCAGGCGGTGCCCCTATACTACCGTCCGGGATGCGATTGCGTCCCCCGGTCTCGAGAAGGATGGCGGTGTGAAGTCTCGCGTACTGCTGGTCGATGGTGCGAATCACCCGTGGGGGGATCTAGCCGATCGCCTCGACGAGTGCGAAACCGTGGCCGTCCCCGACCTGTGGCAGGCCATGCGGTTGGTCGCCGAAGGGGCCGTAGTGGGCGTGTACGTCGACCACGAGCATCTCGCGATGCTCACCCGCTGTGGGGGATTGTTGCCGGTTCGGCAGGTGTTGGATGCCCTACCCGATGGGGTGATCATTCTCGATCCCGACAACTTCGTATTGTGGGCCAACCCGGCGGCCCAGCATTGGTCGGGGATTGAGCAACCCATTGGCAAGACCCTCCGCGAGCTTTTCCCTTCGACGGAAGATTCCGGGGCCAGCGAGTCCGACAATCGCCTGACCGGCGCCCTGACCCAGGCCATCGGCGGACGCTGTCCCATTCCGGTCACGGTGGCCGTGCGGGTGGCCCAGGAAGCCCGGCACCTGCGGTTTCACATTGCTCCAGTCTTCTCGACCGAGGGCGATACTCCCTCGGTTCAGCCAGCCGGCGTGGTGCTGATCGTTCGCGATGCCACGGCCGAGGTCCATCAGCGACGACGCCTGATGGCCATTCACCGCGCGGGCAGCCAGTTGGCCGATTTGCGGACCGACGAAATCGCCCAGATGACGCTCGAAGAGCGGAAGATCCTGCTCCGCGAAAACATCCTGTACAACACCCAGGACCTGCTGCACTACGATGTGTTCGAGGTCCGCGTGCTCGATCAGGCCAGCTTGGAACTCAAGCCCCTGTTGTCGCACGGCATGAGCGACGAGGCCCGCGAACGGAACCTGCGTGCCCAGGCCGAGGGCCAAGGCGTGACCGGCTTTGTAGCCGCGTCGAAGACCAGCTACATCTGTCGCGATTCGACCAACGATCCGCATTACCTGGAAGGCTGTGCCGGCGGGCGAAGCTCGATGACGGTGCCGCTGATTTGGGGCGACCAGGTGATTGGCACCTTCAATGTCGAAAGCCCCAAGGCGGCCGCCTTTGACGAAGGCGACTTGCAGTTCTTAGAGATTTTTGCCCACGACGTGGCCCAGGCCCTGCATACGCTGGACCTGCTGATTGCCGAACAGGCCAGCACCACCGCCAAAAACGTCGAGCGGATTCACGCCGCCGTCGCCCTGCCGATTGACCTGATCCTCAACGATGTGGTCATGGTCATGGAGCAATACTGCACCGGACCCGATACCAGCTCGGACCTGAAAGAAATCATGACCCGCGTGGTCTCCAACGCCCGGGGCATTAAACAAAACATCGTCGAGATTGGCCGCGAGATGGCCCCGGTGATGGCGATTCCCGTCCTCACCGAAGAGACCGCCAGCGCCAAGCTGTTCGGCAAGCGGGTGTTGGTCGTCGACCCCGAGCAAGGCCAGCGGGAGCAGGCGCATCAGATGCTTGGCCGCTTGGGGTGCGTCGTCGAGACCGCCCCCGATGGCGGCAAGGCCTTGGAGATGGCCCGCCGCGCGCATTATCAGGCGATTGTGACCGAGATGCAGTTGCCCGACATGAGCGGCTACGACCTGTTCGATCGGCTCCGCGGCGTGTTGAATGAAGTCCCCATCGTGTTTATGAAAGCCTTCGGCTGGGACTCGACCCACACCGAAGTCAAAGCCCGCCGCGCCGGAGTGCGGGCCTTCGTCGCCAAGCCCTTTCAAAAGCAGCAGATCCGCGAGACCCTCGAAGACCTGCAGGCCATCCCCGGCAACCGCGACGCCTCGGTCTGAGCGCACCAGTCGCACCGCGCTGACGGCCTCCCCGCCGACTCGAAGAGTATCCAAGCCACGAGCGTTGGAGAGAACCCCGGGCTAACGCCCGAGGGCTGATGAGTGTTGGGGTTCCGTTGGCGATAAACGATCAGCCGGCATGCGTTCGTATCCGGTGTTCTATGAGAATCCGAGGCACCAGCGTTGGAGAGAACCCCGGGCTAACGCCCGAGGGCTGATGAGTGTTGGGGTTCCATGGGCGATAAACGATCGGTGTCACGAAGCGCCGGGGGAAGGAGTGCTGCAAGGTTCTTTACTAGTCTTAAACTGGCACGTGCCGGGCCAACGATTTACCGAGGCGGTGCGTCAGCACTCGAGGATCGAGACTGGTTGGCACTTGACGTACTGGGCAACCGCCCCACGGGGCGACCGCCGCCTTGCGTTCGCGCAGGGCGGTTTTTTTGTGGGTTTGCTCCAGTGATCTGGGCACCCGGTCACTCCTTGGGCTCCGAGTCGTTGGCGTTGAGTCGGATCTCGTCGGTCATCTCCAGCAGGGCCTCAAGCAGGCGTTCGGAGGCGTCGACCTCCATGCGGCTGGTGGCCATCCAGGTTTCGTAACCGCCGAGTTCATGCTGTTCGGGCGTGGGCAGATAGCCGAAGTAGCCGTGATTCAGCGAGACCATGAAGGCCGGCTGCTGAGGCGACTTCTTGCGGTAGGCCAGGCCGATTTCACAAAAGATCTCGCAGGGCATCGAGCTGATGGCCACCTGTCCAATCCGCAGCACCTGGATGGGGATCTCGCTCCGTGGGGGCTGATTGGCCATGCGTCGCACGCGCTCGGCGTAGACCCGTGGCAAACTCACGCGGTTGCCCTCGGGTTCTGGCTCGGCCAGGGTCCGCTCGGACCAGGCGAGTTGCTCGGCCGTGGGCACCCGCATCGGCACCAACAATTCGCGATAGCGGGCCGCCAGGCTGACGTCACGGGTGTAGCCGACCTCTTGCAATGCGCGATGGACTTTTTCGGCCACATCGTGGGCCACCAGCCGCATTTGCTCGTAGGGCTCGCGGCGGGGGCGGCCGCCAGGAAAGTCAATGTTGTTCACATCGCCACTGGTGCCGTTGGCCATGATCGGCATGAAGGGCGGGTCCAGGTCTTCGGCGCCCTCCAGGCGGACCAACTCGTCGCAGAACATGCCAAAGTAATCGGCCGAGATCTGCCCGCTGACCACTCCGCCCACGTAGTGCAACGAGTAGGCTGCAAACACCGCAAGCGGGCGTCCGTCGGGTTCGCGAAAGGCCAGGAACGAAATCGTCGGATCGGTGGGGCCAGCGGGCTTGACCAGCGCTGGTCCGCGGGGCGGATTCATCTTGACCCAGTCGCGCTCGCCGAAGGGGTTGACCAGCAGCGATTCGTCATTCACGAACCAACGCCGATTAAACACGTGTTCGGGGGCCTCGGCGGTGCCGTAGGCCATTTCGGCCGGGGTCAGCCGCTCAATCGCCAGGCCCACGCCTTCGACAATGCGATCAACAACAAGTTGCTGGTAATCGTCCAGCTTCTGCTCAACCTCGAAACGCCCGGCCAGGGCGCTGACGGCCGAGTGCGTGTGGGTCGCGCTCAGCAACACCCGCTCTTTGGGAATGCCGTGCTTGTCGGCGATCTTCTCGCGGGCCACATCGCTGACCGTGCGGTGGATGCCCAGCAGATCGCAGACCACCAGGGCCAGCCGGACCTGACCATCATCCAGCACCAGGCAGCGGGCGTGCAGGTCGTCGTGAACCTCGCGGGCCACAATCGGGCGAAAGCCGCCCACGATGGGCCCGCCCAGCGGCGGCGTAATTTTGACGGCGGCGGCACCGGCGCGGAAGTTCGACTCTTGCCCCCAGGCGGTCAGCCCCGGCATCGCCAACAGACCAACCACCAACCACACAACACAACGCGGGCAACCCATGGGGCACCTCCTCAGGGCGAAGGAAACGCGGAGCGGTTCGAATTGAATCGCCCGACGCATGCCCCCGAGGCTCGCACCTGGATTTGCGGGCGTCAAGTCGCGGGCACCCTGCCGGCCGGATGCAACCGTTATGGGCCCAGGTTGGTGGCCGCGCCGCTGGCGCAGTAGGGGCAGGGCTCGGTGTAGATGATGCGGTGGCAGGCCTGGCACTCGTGGGGTCCGCCGTACAGGTGGACTTTTTCAGTGGTGTGCCGATAGCAGAAGTAGCCGAACATCAGCACCACGCCCAGGGCCAGGTACCAGGCCTCGAGACCAAACTCGACCAGCAGGGCGATCACCAGCAAGCTGCCGCAGGTGATGTAGGCGGCCAGGGTCCAGCGGCGGCGACGCACCGCCTCGTTGCGGCGGACCAGCAAGTCCTCTTCGCGGCGGACCTCCTGCCGCATCAGATGCCGCTTCTCGCGGCCAATCCGTTCGGCCTCGGGCGAGCCCACCGCCCGGAGCAGCCGCTCGATGCTGTCGAAGGTGCGGTAGGCCTCGTCGAAATCGAAGGGCATTTGGTGGGCCCAGCGATTTCGCAACTCGCGGATCTCGGCGATTAGGCTTCGTTCCAGTGTCGACAGCTTGCCGCGGAACACGGCGTTCCAGTGCTCGCTCATCACCGTCAGCAGCGAGGCCACGTCCCAGCTCACCGGACCCGACTGGTTCGAGCTGCCTCGGCCCAAGGAGTCGCGGGCCAGTTTGATCCAATCGTCGCCGTAGATCTCGGCCAACGAATCCTCGACGTACACCACCAAGCCACTGGCCAGCGCATGCAGGGCCGGTCCGACGCGGTCGTGGTAATTCCACAGCCCGGGCGGATCGGCGATGGGGAGCTGAGGGGCCCGCTCAATGGTTTGGGCCATGCTGCACGACCTCGGTTTGGTCACGTGCGACCAAACATGGGCGAATGGTCAAGCCACCCCGGCTCGACCTTGCAATTCATGGTAGCCCCAGGCTGAACGCCACGACATCAACGAGCGAGCAAAACGGCAATCAGGACAACCACCGCCACCAGCAATAATCCGCAAACTCCGAATAATGCATACGCCCACAGGGGAATTCCCCCCTGAGACGCGGCACTGCCCGGTTGGGAGCGGCCCCCTGCGGCATGGGCATTTCGTGCGGCGGCGGTGTCCAGAAACTGCTGCTTGTCGACGCCGGCGATCTGGTTGCTTTCTTCCTCGCTGACTTCCAAGGCGACCGTCGGTCGGTAGCGGTTGTCCTCGGCCTGGGTATCGACGGTCGAGGCCGTCAGCAGCGAGGGATCGTCCAAGGCGGCCAGAAACGCCTCGGCCGAAGCAAATCGCCTGGTCAGGTCTTTCTCGAGGGCCTTGCTCATCAGACGCCCGGCCAGGGACCGCGCCGGGCCCGGTGGCAGGTCGGGG
>JBJHDE010000397.1:0-5620 GCA_050486385.1 Planctomycetales bacterium
GGCGAATCGCGCGGAGGTGCTGGAGCCACTTGATCCGAAAGGCCTCGATGGGCTCGCCAATGAGCTGCTCGAAGCGGGCGATGGGCGGGGCCCGATTGCTGGCCCGGGTGTATTCCCATAAGCCCTGATCGGCCAACATGTTGCGCTCGACGACCAAGTAGTCGATCAGCCCCCAAGCGTACAGATAGCGAAGGCGGACCTGCTCGTCGGGTTCGCCTCGGGCGACCAGGAATCCGTCGTCATCGTCGCTGAGAACCTCGGCCAGCGGCAGTTCCTCGGCGGTCTGCATGTGGGCCAGCAGTCGTTCGGCCCGACGCCCGCGCTCGGCGGAACCCGAGAGCCGCAGCGTTCGCCCTTCGAGTGGTACTCCTTCGAATACCTGGGCCAACCCCTCGTGCAACCAGGCCGGCACCTGATGGCTGGGCGGGGGAGCGACAAAGGTCTCCAGATAGGCGTGGATCAGCTCGTGGTACAGGGTGCTGAAGAGCTGATCCATCTGCTCGTCGATGACCTGCTGGTTGAGCCGCTCGTACTTTTGGAGCTGGCGTTCCAACTCCTTGGCACGCTCGCGAAAGTGCCGCCCGCGTTGCCGCTGATAGCGGCTGATTTCGGCTGGCGAGGCCCCTCGGCGACGGAGTTCGTCAAGCTCGTTGCGTTGCAGGTCGGGTAGCCGCTCGCGTTCGGTTCGCAGCTCTTCGAGCCGGGCCTGATGTTCGGCCCGAATCTGGGCGGCCTCTTCGGCGACGCGGCCCAAATCGCTGGAAGCCACAATCTGGCGATCCGTGCGGTCGAAGAAGGCATTCGCCTCGATGTGGACTCCCAGCCGAGTGGCAAATTCCTGATAGGCCTCGCGATCCCCCAACAGGATGATCCGCATTGGCTCGCTGGGCTCGCCTTGCACGGGCAGCAGCTTGGCCAGGGCGGCGCATCGCTGCTCGATCCGCACAATGGTGGTGCGAACAATCGCCTCCTCGGCCGAGCTTTCCATCACGAACCAGGGACCCCGGTAGCTCCAGCTTCCCGGACCCAGCGACTGGCTGGCCTCTAACTCCAACCGCTCCTGATCGACCAGCTCCCGGGCGTGCCGCCGACGGTAGAGTTCCCACTCGCCCAGCAGTCGCTCGCGGGCGGCCGCATCCAGCCGGTCGAGACTGGCCACTTCGGCCATCGATAGGCGTAACCCTTGCGTATACAACGGCTTGCCGGGTTCGCGGATCAGCGCGCGAAAGCGGATCTCGCCGGTCGACTCGCTGGTGACCCAGCCACGATAGGTTCGGCCATTGCGGAGGGTCAGCGTCTCGGTGGGCCAGTGGGTCTCGGTGCCCCGGACCGCTGGTACGGCGCGGCCTTGTTCGGGACTGGTTGAACGTGGGCCGCCCCGATCGGAAATCCCCTGGGCCGCGATCGACGAAGTCAGACTGACAACGCCCGCAACCATGGCGACCGCCCAAGCGAGTTCATCGGTTTGTCGCCAGCGGCGCGGCATACCAGACACTGCCTAATTAGGGGGATTGCTAGAGGTTCCTCGGAGCGGGCGTCTCTTGGCTATCATCAAGGGCTGGTGCGACAGTTTCAATTCCGAATCGGCGAAATCCCGGGCCTGGCGGCGTGTTGGGGCATCCAACCCTGTCCCCTGGGGCGAAAATTCGGAAAGACCGAGCGAAATCCTGGGGACCTGTTACCCTTGTGCGTGCCCAGCGAACTATAAGTATTGCGAGCCTGACCCGCGAAACGCGAGCCAACCACCCGATGAGTCGACCGAAACTACGAACCCCCCAGCAGAGTCTGCCCGTGCAGGCCGTGCTGGGGCTGTACGAGTTCCTGGCCTCCCTCAAGCTGGCCGTGCTGCTGATTTCCCTCCTCTCGTTGGTGCTGGCTTATGGCACCTTCGTCGAGAAGTGGCATGGCTCCACGGCGGCCAAGTTTCTGATATACGGCTCACCGTGGTTTCTAGTCCTCAACATTCTGTTGGCGACCAACATTTTCTGTGCGGCATCCATCCGTTTCCCCTGGAAACGGTTCCAAACGGGATTTGTGATTACCCATATTGGGCTATTGGTGCTGCTGTTTGGGTGCTGGATGAGTTGGCGGCAGGCGGTCGACGCCCAAATGCCCATTCTGGAGGGTAGGCATAACTCCGTGGCCTACGACAGCGCCAGCAACGTGGTCGACGTCCGGGTCGAGCGACTTGAGGACGACCTCCCTCCCGAACAGCGGGTCGTCGAAGTCCGTTTGCCCTTCAATGCGGGACCCTTCAACTGGCAAGACTACGGCACGATTTTCGCCTTCCATCCCAGCCGGCCATTTGACGAGGGCGGAGCCCCCCTCAGCGGCTGGGAGCAGTTCGTCGAGCGACTCCGCGTCGCTCTCGGTCGCATTCAGAAACCCGAATACTTCGTCAGTCGCGACCAGGGCGTCCTCCGCGATCGATCGGGTGATCTTGCTCGGGCGGGTGTCAAGATCGAGTCGCTCGACTATTACGCCAACAGTGTCCGGATTCGCGTTCCACAGCTTCAGCTCCAGGTCAGCTCCCCCATTCTCAAAGAAGGGGTCGAGCCCGAAGGCCGATTCGCCGCCTTTGCCGGTGTCCCGAGTTGGCAGACCGTAGGCTTTGAGGTCCGCAGCACCCCCCGCGATCCGCGGGGCGAGGGTCAGCGCGAGATGCTTGGCGGCGGAACGATCGGCTTTTGGCTGCTGGGCGACGACCAGGAACTGGCCCTGTTCCTGGAAAAGCCCGACATCGAGGATCTGGGCTACGAGCAATACGGGCAAGTCATCCTGCGGGCCGACGGCCACACCCACCGCTTTGTGTTGGACGACCTGCTGGAACAAGAACGCATGCCCCTGGGCGACAGCGGGCTGGAAGTCGAGTTGGAACGCTACTACGCCAACGCCACACTCGACACCCGGCAGAGGGATCGGGTGGCCTTGGTCGAACAGCCGACAGGCGGCGAAGACGGTCGGCCGGCACGGCGGTTTCCCGCGGTCGAGCTGGTGGTCCACAAGCCCGCCGAGGGGGCCTCGACCCGCTTGGTGTTGATGGCCGATCGGCCCGAGGTCCGCGTTCCGCCCGGCGATTGGAAAGTCTATGGCAGCTACTGGGTCGACCAGGGCGGATTGGCGGGCGATGTGGCTCTGTCGGGCCAGGGCGCGCAGCGGTTGGATATCGTGCAGGGACAGGACAAACAACTGTACTACCGACGCTGGGATCGTCGGCAGGTGTCCGAGGCCGGCCCCTGGCCCGAGGACACCTTCACCAGCCCCCTGACCGGTTTGGAAATGGCCCAGGCCGAGATTCGCGTCCGCTTGCAGCCCGACCTTTTCCATCCCAGCACGACGCCCGGGATCGACGACATCCCGCAGGCCTTTTCGGCCCAGGACGAAGACCGCGGCAGTGTGCGGCGACGTGCTCAGTTTCGGGTCACGGTGGGTGACCAGAGCGACACCTTCTGGCTGGTGGCTCACGGATTGACCGACGACATGCAGTGGCAATGGGACCGCATGCGCGACCTGACGGGTGGCGACTCGGCACCGCTGAGCCCCGAGAATCGGCACACCGTGCGGTTGGGGGACCGGTTGATCACCGTCACGCTGCGGAGTTTGCAGTTCGATGTGGGACGGCAGATCCACCTGGAGCGCTTCTGGCAGAAGCTGGACCCCGGCAGCAGCCAGGCCCGGTACTTCGGCAGTGTGATTCACGTCCGCGATGAGCAGGGGCAGACCCTGGGGCCGAACTTCGAGGACGTTGAGGTGGCCTTGAATGCCCCCATCGACCTGGTCGATCCGGTCAGCGGCAACATCTTCCGATTGTTTCAGGAGTCGCGAACCCCGGTCACCGACAACGAGGGAAAACGGGTGTTCTTTTCGATTCTGACCGTCAATGTCGATCCCGGCCGTGGGACCAAGTACCTGGGCTGCGTACTGGTGGTGCTGGGCATCGCGGTCATGTTCTATATGAAGGCCTACTTCTTCAAACGAACCGGTACGACGGTCGCGACCTCGAAGTCCGATCGCCCCCAGCCCTCGGGTCGGCAACCGCCTGACCACAAGTCCCCCAAACGGCGAAAGAGCATGGTCTAGGATTCAACTGTTCGGGCATGCTCGCCCTAAAAGTGTTTGCGAGTGATTCCCGACGAACCCTGGCCTTCGCGAGTAAGCACTCAACGGCTTTGTCCACTTTCTGAGTCGAGCATCGGTATGTTTCGCAATACGTGTGTCTGGCCCTGGGCCTTGGTGCTGCTGTTTTCTCCCTTGGCCGCATGGTCAGTGGCGGACGAAACGGCGGGCGAAACGGCGGATGATCGCCCCGCGATCGCCCCAATCGAGTTCCGGAAGCCGAACTTTGGGGTCGATTTCAGCGTCTGGCGGCACCTGCCGGTGTTCACCGATGGGCGGATGATGCCCATGGATACCTTCGCCCGGGTGCGTGTCGAGCGGATTTACAGTCGCGTGAGTCCCACCTTGGTGTGGCACACCATGGAGGCTGGACTGCCGGTCAGCGTGACCCGACGGTTTGACGCCGCCGAGCTGTATTTCAGTTGGCTGGCCCAGCCCGATCGCTGGGAGGATTTTGCCTTCCTTCCCGCGAAGGATCCGGAACTCCGCGAGTTCATGGGCGTGCCGGTGGCCGACATGCACGGCCGCTTCCTGCACTTTGTCTCGCCCACCGAAATCCAAGACGCCTGGGATAAGCTGGCCGGGCGGGCGGGCGAAATGCAGCGGCGTAGCAGCGAGGCCAAGCCCGGCGAACCCAAGCCGCAGGCCAGCAAGCTGGACCACGAGATCAGCAAGCTGGTCACGCACTATCTGACCTACCGGCAAATCACCTGGCACGGCATGGTCCGGCCCGACGCCCGCACCGCCATCCAGGAACTGCTGCCCAAGATCGAGCGTCGCTTGCAGATCACCCAGCGGCTCCGCGAATGGGAGCAGCAACAGGGTGGGCCGCGCAATGTGGAAAGCCCCTACGCAGCCATCGCCGAAGGCGGGGCCGCGGCGCTCGATAAGCTGGCTCGGGTCCGTGCGGCCCTGAACGAGCACCCCAGTGTCCGCTCGCTCGACTCGGCGATCTCGGACCTGTATCTCGCGGTCCGTCGTCCCGCCGAAACGGCCGAGGGTATGCTGCAAGTCATTGAATCGGTGGACGTGGGCGATAACCCCGAGGCCATCGAACGCAAGCAGGGCCTCCGCGCGGTGTTCGTCCAGATTGCCAGCGACCTGAAAGCCGCCCAGCGCGACACCAGCCAGATGTGGCAACGGGTCTATGTCAACGACAATCCCCTGCGGGTGGCGCCGGCCCTGAATGCCTCGGCCTTGGAGATTCGTCGCGACGAGAACAGCCCCATCAAGCCCTGGCACGATCTCGAATCGGTGCTGTTAGCCAGCGGCAACTACCTGTTCGTCCACGGTTACCCCATCTCGGAAAGGCAAAACCCGTTTGAAACGGTTCGCCAAACCTGGTCCGACTTGGCCAAGGCCTACGCGGCTGGCAAAGCCAACGAGGTAGAAACCCAGTTTCGGCGACTGGCGACTGGCTTCCGCGAGTTGGCCGTCGCCGTTGAAACGAAACGCCCCAGCCTCGAAGTCACCGAGCTGGACGACGACCTGATCGAAGCCTGTC
>JBJHDE010000398.1:0-4217 GCA_050486385.1 Planctomycetales bacterium
GGGGTGCAGACCGCCGATGGGCTATGGGCATCGGTCAGCCGAACGCCTTCCGCCGCCAGCCGGTCGAGGTTGGGGGTGGCGATCCGGGAGTGGCGATTGTAACAGCTCAGGTCGCCGTAGCCCAAATCGTCGGCAAGTATGAAGACAATATTCGGTAGACCGCGGTTTTCAGCAGCATGGGCTTGGTTGCCGGAGTCCACTGACAGGAAGGCAGCACCGGCAAACAGAATGAATGTGGCAATTCTGCTTCGCACATGCACACGCTTGGCTGCTTGGATGAGAATTGTTGATTCCTCGTTGGTTGTGTGCCCCCTCCGAGAAATCGGCTGGTGCTTCAGAGGGCAGTTTCTGTGCTTCTACGACGGGCCGACGGTGCTGCTCCAACAATCGGGGCCAAGCTTGAACATGTGTTGACTCACCGACAACCCAAGTTGGAGTTGTTCTGCGATCGCGAACTGAGGAAGGTGAGTGTTTGTTGGATCGACAACGACGTCTTGCGCGTTGCGTTGCCGTGAGCGGTTGAAGGGTGGCCGGGAAGGAAATTGCACTTGGCAGCCCGACGTACACTCCAACACCTGAGTCAGCCGTTCGGTTGCTCGTCAGCAGAGATGTCCGCTCGCGCCCCGAGCCAAGTCGAGCTTACTCGGGGCACAGATCACAAACAAGCCGCTTCTGCCGTTGCGCAACCGGCCGAGGTCGGCGGCGTTCGCGCTCGTCATCGAACCGTTGCCGCCCGGTGTCACACGGTCGCCGACGGCGGCGAGGGCACCTCGTCCAGCCAGGCCAGGGCCAGTTGCTCGTCGTGAAAGGCCTTGAGGCACATGCCCCAATGACTGCCCACGTTCTCGGCCAGGGCCGACTCTTTGCCGTGCCGCTGGGGGTCGACCAGAAAGGCCAGGCGGCTGTTGCCGGGAAACAGCCGATAGTGCTCGTCGACAAAGCGGAAGATCTCGGGCAACGAGGGTACCTCGCCCACACCGCGGTAATCGGCCAACAGGCGACGCAGCCCCGTGGCCTCCATCTGGGCGACGATCTCTGATCGGGCCAATTGCAGGTCGGGCAGGTCGACATCGCCGGTGTGGTCCGCCCGGATCAGCCCCAGGGCGTGGTCGACGAATACGTGATGAGCCATCGCGGTGCCTCCGATCCTGCTGGGAGCGTGAGATGGACGGGCGCCCTGGCGGTCAAGCGTTGGCACTCGGTCCGCCGCGGGCTTGATCTAATTGTAGGGTTCGAGGGAACGCGGGGCGGTGATTTCCAGAAATCGGGCAGGAGGGGGCCTTTAGGCCTCCTTCTACCCCACCACCGGAGGTGCTGGCGTCTTCGGCGGTTTCTCGGGACGTTGTCACGCATCGTCGGCGGTCGAGCGAGCACCGGTGTCGGGACGCCTTGCGGGTCGGGGCATCAGCGACTCCGGGAAGGCACGTCCCACGGGCCGACGCCTCTCAGCCTGGAATATGGCCCGCGAACCTTTTTGTAAGCTCTTTCTTGGCCAACTCTTCGGCGACGATTGTGATTTCGTCTCCCGCCTGCAGCGTGGCGTTGCCGTTGGGCACGATTTCCTCGCCCTCTCGCTGGATGAGCATCACGATGCTGCCCGCCGGCAGATCGGCGTCGCGGAGGGCCGTGCCGTGCAGGGAAGCCGTGGGCCCGGAGGCCTCGACCCGTAGGGTGAGGGTTCGGACTCCCTGCTGCAGGGCCTCCTTGAGGCCTTGGAAGTTCTTGGCCTCCTTCCAGGCCGTGAGGAAATCAGAATGGCTCACGGTTTCTTCGAGACGCGACAACAGGCGAATCAGGCGACTGGGCGACCGCTCGTCATCGGCCAGTACGATCAGACCATGATAATGTTCCGAATCGAGGTGGATGTCTCCACGCAGGATGATCATCTCTGGCTGCTCGATCCCGTCCAGCATCACGGGCGAAACGACCAGAGCCGATTCGATCTGGCACTTCCAGCGCTTGGCTTCCCGATGCAGGCGATCCATGATCAGGTCGCGGTCTCCACCCAGCCGGCTTGTGAGTGCATCGGCGGCTTGGCCCAGGGCCTGCTCGAAATCCATATCCTCGAGCTGGATTAAGACGGCCCGATCCACCAGATCGGCCAGTCGCGGTCGGCTGAGTGCCGGAATCCCGATGTCATCGCGCGGGGCACTCTGCCGGGCCAGCCGGACGAATGCCTGGCGGATGGCCGCGGAGAATCGGGTCTTCTCCCAAACGCCGAATCGGTACCAGGCCAGTCCCAGAACGACGATTGCCAGGATAAACGCGATGGCCTCCAGTCCGCTCTGGAAGATGAGCAGCGCGTAGACAACGACGCCGGCGATCTGCATCCCAGGGTAAAAGGGAGATTGATACCCCGGCTGATACTCGTCGAGGCCACTCTCTCGGAAGATGACGACGGCCAGGCAGAGCAAGAGAAAGACGAACAGGAGAAAGGCACTGCCGACCTTGGCAATGCCCTCGACATCCAGCATGAGGACGACCAGGGCCAGGGTGATTCCCGTGACGATCACCGAGAACCGCGGCACGCCCCGTTCGCTGACCATGCCGAAGCGGGACCCGAGAAGCTGGTCTCGGGCCATGGCCAGCGGATAGCGCGCGGCCGCAAGAATCGCGGCATTGCCCGTGGAGGTGAAGGCAGCGACGGCCGCCACCACGATCACCCAGGCGGGCAGCGGAAAGGTCACAAGCTGTGCGGCGGCGGTGGCCACCGGGGTTGTGTCATCGCGGAGGGCCTCGGGAGCAACGAGAGCGACCATGAGCGCTGTGCCGACCACATAAAATAGGGTCGTGACCCCCAGCGCGATCAACATGCCGTAGGGAATCGCGCGAGCAGGATTCTTGACCTCCTCGGCCAGGGCCGCCACCTGCCCGATGCCGCCGTAGGAGATGTAAACCAGCGCGATGCCGCTGACGAGGCCTTGCCATCCGAACGGCAACAGCGGCTGGAAGCGGTCCCGCAGCGGAATGTCTTCCCGGACGACATCCGTGATCCCCGCGAGCAGGAAATAGCCCAACAGCAGCAGCAGGATCGCCACCAGGGCCATCTCGGCGGTGGCCGTGTGTTTGACGCCCGCGAGATTCAGCAACGTGAAGGCGGCAATGAGCCCCAAAGCGACCGGCATAATGGGCACGTCCACCACCAAGGCCAGGTAGATGCCGACACCGACGAACGCAAAGGCCCCCTTGAATACCATGACCATGTATTCGCCAAAGGCCCCGAGGACCCCGACCTGTGGTCCAAAACTGCGGGTGATGAACAGGTACGGGCCCCCGGCCCGCGGCATGGCCGAACTCAGCTCGCCGATGCTGAAGATCGCCGGCAACATGAGCACACTGGCCGCCAGGTAGGCCAGCGGAAGAACTGGACCCGTCTCGTCGGCCGCCAGCCCGGGCAGCAGAAAGAACCCAGAGCTGAACATCGCCCCCGCGGCGATCGAAAAGACCGCGGGCAGTCCCAGCCTCCGCTTCATCCCCTGGTCCGACGATTCGACTTGCTCGTTTGCGACGGCCCGTGCGCCTGAACTCATGCCTTCTCCCCGAAGTGCTCCCGGGTGTTGCCACGCCAGAGACCCGGAGCGTCCGGCGGGGCGAGAGATCGCCCTGGGTAAGCTGTGGTTCTTTCCTCAGGAACCCGCCCGATTGACCTGCGAGCCTGTCCGGCGGGCGATGGGGCCTTCCGTCCATGCCGGGTTTCCCCACCTCGCTGGCCTCTGTCTCCGGTTTCTGTTTGTCGGGTCGAGGTTTGGCGTTCGGCTCCCTACGGACTCCGCCTCGCGGGGGGATACCCTTGCCGACTGCTCACGATTCCGGTTTTCACGGCCCGTCGCGAACTTGCCGTTGCGAGAAACACAGCATGCCAGGCATCCAATAACAACGCGGACCAGCCCCCGGGGGAGCCGGCCCGCGTATGCGAGCATGGTGCCGTCTTGGCAGGAGTCGGGAAACCTCAGAGTTCCCAACCGCTGCGGTACTCGCGCTTGACGATGTGGGCCACTTCCGGGGCGTTGGTGGCCTTGAGGTTCTTGGCGTCCCACTCGATCTTCTTGCCCATTCCAGGCTCGGCGGCCGCGTACACGGCCAGGTTGCCCAGCAAGATGGTCTCGGTCAGTGGGCCGGCGTAATCCTCGAAGTTCGATACGGCCTTGGGGCCGCCCTTGATGGCGTCGACCCACTCCTGGAAGTGGCCGGGGCTGTTGACGAACTCGACCTCGGGC
>JBJHDE010000398.1:4227-5604 GCA_050486385.1 Planctomycetales bacterium
ACCTCGGGCTGATCGATGCCCACCAGCTCGAACTTGTCGCCGTAGTCGCCGGGGCTGTAGAGCTTGCCCTTGTCGCCGATGATGATCGCACCGCTGTTGGACAGGCTGCGGCCATCCAGCAAGGCCGGGTCGGGCTTGTTGCCACCGTCGTACCACACAACCTTGATCGCCGGCCGGGTGTCGCTGGCCGGGAACTGGAAGGTGATCACGCTCTTGTTGGGATAGCTATCCTTGTTGTGGCCGGTGGACTCGGCCTGAATCCAATCAGGATCCCGCAGGCCCAAGGCCATGAACGGCATGTTGAAGGTGTGGCAGGCCATGTCGCCCAGGGCCCCGGTGCCAAAGTCCCACCAGCCACGCCAAGCGAACGGGTGGTAGCCCTTGGCGAAGGGCCGATCCGGCGCTGGCCCCAGCCACAGGTCCCAGCTCAGCCGTTCGGGCACTTCCTCGGGGTTCGCACGCTCGCCGCCTTGGGGCCACACGGGGCGATTGGTCCAGACGTGGGCTTCCTTGAGTTCGCCCAAGGCCCCGCTGGCGATCACGGCGGCTCCCTTGCGGAGCCCACCATTGGCCGTGCCCTGGTTGCCCATTTGGGTGGCAACACCGGTGCTGCGGGCCAGGTCGGCCAGGTAGCGGGCTTCCCACACGCTGTGAGTCAGCGGCTTCTGGCAGAAGCAGTGCATGCCCAGCTTCATGGCCATGGCGGCCGCCGGGGCGTGGGTGTGGTCGGGGGTGCTGACGGTGACGGCGTCGATTTTGTCGCCGAGTTCTTCGAGCATCGCGCGGAAGTCGGCGTACTTCTTCGGGTCGTGATCCTTGAAGCGGTTGGCGGCCCCGTTGAGGGTGTTGCTGTCCACATCGCAGATGGCCACCATCTGGCCCCGGCGGAAGGCATCGTTCGAGTCGCTGGAGCCCTTACCACCGACACCGATGGCGGCAAAACGGATCCGCTCGTTGGGGCTTTGTTCGTCGGCGAACAGCCGCTGCCGGGGCTCGGCACCGCCCCAGAAACCAATGGCTCCGGTCGCCGCCACGCCCGCCGCGGCGGTCTGAACGAATTGTCGACGTGTCGTCTTTTGAGTCATACAGCCAAGCTCCTGCACAGTGAGATCATCTTGAGGTTCGGGAAAGGCACCGCCCACCGCGGACGCCTGACAAATTCCCCACGAACCCTGAGGGTCGCTCGGGCGGCAAGCCGCCTCCGGCGGGTGCTGGCAAATCCAGGGGCCCCACGGACGCGACCCCAGGGGCGCCTACAAAAGCTCTAGCATAGCAACGGCCCAAACGCCCCGCAAACCGGCCCCAGGGGTCCCAAATTTTTTTGGGGCCTGTTGCGCAACACCCGGGGCCTCCGCTTCGATAATCACAAGCGTAGGC
>JBJHDE010000399.1:0-5600 GCA_050486385.1 Planctomycetales bacterium
CCGAATCGGTTCAGGTCGAGAATTTTAATGTCAAGGTCTGGGGCCTGAATCGCAGCCAACGCTACGGTTCTCAACACATCGACGAGAAGCCCTTGACCGTGGCCGCGGCCACCCTGTCCGACGATCGGAAGACCGTGCGCCTGGTCTTGCCCGACTTGGAGCCCACCTGGTGCATGGAGATCCGGCTACGGCTCCGGGGTGACGACGGTCGAACCATCCACCGCACCATTCACAATACGATTCACAACTTGCCCGAGTGACCGGATCGGGACGCTGGGGCCAGGGTACATCCGTTGATGCTCCTCTGTTGATGGAGATGAGTTGCTTCGCGGGAGTGCAGCGGCCAATACTGCATAACGATGTGGCCGGCAATTCCAATGGGCCGACTCAGCGACTCGGCGTCTCTGGGTGAATCCAAGGCAATCAGGCATGATCAGGGTGATGCCTTTTGGGCCCACCGGGATGTGTCAACTCACGAGGAGACGCGGAGGAAGAGGACGCCGAGTTGTTGACCGGCCGAGCACCGCGGGCTTGTGCGACCGATGCCATTTCCCCGCCATCGGCCCTGCGGGCGGACGTGCCGGCGGCCGTGGATCAGTTGGTGCTGCGGTGTCTGGCCGACGATCCCGCTGACCGCTATCTCACGGCCGCCGAGGTGGTGCATGCTGTGCGGCAACAAGTCGCTGGGGAAACGGGGTGCTGATTCCTACAAACGTTTAGGAACGGCATTTGTGCCACTGGTGGCTTGTCCACCAGTGTTTGATAACGCCTGCTATTCTTCGACTGATGTCCTCGTAACCCAGCGAACATCAGCAACCTTGGCGGGATTGTTGGAGTGAGCCACACACTGGTGGACAAGCCACCAGTGGCACGAGTTTTGGTTGCAGTCTTGCGCAGAGATCAGTAGGGCGTGGCCGTTTCAAGTCGTGCCTTGACATACTTTCTGTCCGCATACCCACCCGGCATGAACCCACTACGGCGGGCGATGAACCGCAGCGTTTTGATAACGCATGGTGAGCCGAGTGCGTTAGCGGTGAGTGCGGCGGGGTGACGGGTCCGACCGGGCGAACAGCACCAGGCACAGTGCCAGCACAATGCCACAGACCACGAGCACAGAGGGTTGATACATCACGACTTCACCGGTGTCGGTCACGGTGCGGTCGATCCAGGGTTGCAGCCAGGCCCACTCGTCGCCGTACTGTTGCAATACCAGGACGGTGGCGTTGTTGGTGAAGTGAAACAGGATGCAGGGCAGCAGGCTTTGCGCGTGCCAGGCGATCCACCCCAGAATCAGGCCCGTGATGGTCGCCATGACCGACTGCTGCAAAATGATGTGCGTCAGACCGAACAGCAGGGCCGACAGGCCAATGGCCAGGGCCATCTTCTCGGGCTTGCGCAAGCCGGTGAGCACGAAACCGCGGAAGGCGGCTTCTTCACAAATGGCCGGCAACAGGGCCATGGCAATTAATAGCTGCCACAGCGGCAACGCAAACAGGGGCTCCAGCAGCTCGGCCAGTTGACCCTGGGCCCCCGTGGCGACGGGAAAATTGGGCCGGACCACGGTTTCCGCCAAGAAGGCCGAGACGGGATGCCAGGCCAGGGCGGCCACAATCGCCAGCGGAATGGTCCACCATCGCGGCCAGCGGAGCAACAGCGTGCGGCGAAAGCTGCGTGCGCGGACGGCGGTCGCCAGCAGGGCCACCACCAGAATCATGATCTGGGTCAGGCCCATCATCCACAAAAAGCCCTGAGGCGTGCGGGCCTGGGGCAACGAAGTCCCCAGCACAAAGGCCATGGTCCACAGGGCCACGCCGCAAGCCAGGGCCGAACGGGGCCCCGGTGTACTGCCCCGCTCGGCATAGAAACGCCGCATCCATCCGGTCATGTCCACCCGCTCGCCCGCCCGGAACAAGACGGCTTCTTGGCGGAATTGCTGCTCGGCCCAGCGCAGCGCCGCCCAGGCGCAGGCCAAAGTGATGCCTAGCACCGGGGCGGCGTAAGTGAGGGCGAGTTCGTGATTGCCCTCGATCAGCGTTCTTAACAGCGATACCAGGCCGGCCACCGGCACCAGGCTCAGGCCCAGGCTGAGCTGCGCGCCCGGGGCCAAGGGCGTCAGCGCCACGGGCAAGAGCATCAGGAACAGGGGCATCATGTAGTAATGCCCTTCCACGGTGCTGCGGGCGAAGGTGGCAATCGCCAGACACAGGGCACTGAACAACAGCGTGATCGGTGGCAGCGCCAGGGCCAGCCACAGCGCGGCCTCCAACGGGGGCGGACCGAAACCGGGCAACTGTCTTAATAACAAGGTGCCGGTGATGCCCATGCTGGTCAGGTTCAGCACCACGGTACCGGTGCTGTAAACCATGATGGTCAGCAGTTTGCCGTAAACAATTTCCAAGCGTCCGGCGGGACTACACAATAAGGTTTCCAGGGTCCCGCGTTCCTTTTCGCCGGGGCACAGGTCGACGGCCGGATGAAACGCGCCGGTCAGGGCCCACACGACCAGCAGCAACGGAAAGATGCGGGCCCAGACAATCGTGCCTTCGTCGCCCGTGACGGCAATGTCCGACGAGCGAATCCTCAGCGGGGGATCGGCGGCTTCGGCCGGCAGGTCCGCCTCGGTCAAGCGGGTGCGGGCCAGTTCGTAACCGTACGAGATGATCACCTCGCGGAGCCGTCGCCGGGCGGTGTTCGAGTCCTCGCGACCGGCGTCGAAAATAATCTCGGGTGACGGACGCTCCGAGGGATCGGCCTCGCCATCAAACAGCCGCTGCTGATAGGTTGCCAGTTGATCGGCGAATCCCGGCGGAAAGTACAATGCTCCGGCAACCTGGCTGGGCAACTCCTGCGGGGCCTGCTCGGCCCGGGCGGGTTTCACGATCAGCAGTCTCGCGTCGTCCCGCCGCGAGAACAGATCGGGCACAAAGCCCGTGCCTTCGAGCAGTGGCGTGCCGGGGGGCAGGTCCTCGATGTTGTAAACACGAACGGTCAGCGGCGTTTCGTGAACAAACTGCGACACCTGAAAGGCGGCTAGCCCGATGATCGGATAAATCATCAAGGGCAGCACCACATACAACAGCACCATGCGGCGGTCCCGCATTTGCGCCAGCAAGCTTTGCCGGAAGATCAGGCCAACGTTGGTCCAGTTCATGCGTCGGGGGCCAGTGCGGTCGCGGTCGAAAGGTCCGTGTGTGATGGGATCCAGCAGGTTGCCAGCCCGTCGGCTGGCGGCACCAATCGTCAGTTGGCGCCGATCGTCAATTGGTGCCCTGGGTCAGTTGGCCTCGCGGGCCGCTTCGGTGGCCGAAATCATGGCGAAGAACAGGTCTTCCAGGTCCTGCTGGCCGTGTTGGGTGCGAAACTCCTCCAGCGTGCCAATCGCGCGAATCGCCCCTTCGTGAATGATGGCGATGCGGTCGCACAGCCGCTCGGCCTCGCGCATGATGTGGGTCGAATAGATCACGCATTTGCCCTCGTCGCGGAGCCGCACGACGGTCTCTTGCAGGTTCCGCGCGGCCATGACATCCAGGCCGCTGGTCGCCTCGTCCAGAATTACCACCGGCGGATCGTGGACCAACGCCCGGGCGATCGAGACCTTTTGCTTCATGCCGGTGCTCATCGACAGGGCCAAGCGGTTGGCCAGGTCGTGCATGCCGAGGTTGTCGAACAGCCGTTCAATCCGCTCGGCCAGCAGGTCCTCGGACAGGCCGTTGAGCCGACCAAACAGCTCGACGGTTTCGCGGGCGGTGAGCCGATCGTAGACGCCGGTGGTACCCGAGATGAAGCCGATCGAGCGGCGGACGGCCTCGGGCTCGAATTCCAGATCGTGCCCCCCAATGGTTGCTCGGCCTCGGCTGGGTCGCAGCAGGGTGGCCAGCATCCGTAGGGTGGTGGTTTTGCCGGCCCCGTTGGGCCCCAGCAGGCCAAAGCACTCGCCGGCGAAGACCTCGAAGCTGATGCGATTGACGGCCACCAGCGGATCGCCGTGCTCGTCGATGTAGGCTTTGCTGAGCTTATCGACAACAATGACCGGGTCGGGCATGATCGCCAAATCCCTCGGGCACGTGAAGAGGTCCGTTCATCCAGGCCGCCGGGTCGCATCGATCCGCTTGGGGGTCGATGCCGGGTCATTCTGACCGACTGGGCCGTATCCTACAACGCACTGCCACAAATAGAATGACCGAGCCCCCCAATCCGAACCCGCCGGCTCCCGAGCGTGGCCGCGTGGTGGCCATCGACTACGGCACCAAGCGGTTGGGGTTGGCCGTGGCCGACTTGAGTGTGCGGATCGCCTCGCCCTTGGAAACCTGGCAGCGATGCCCCGAACCGGTGGAACGCAAACGGTTCTGCAAACTGGCGGAAACCGAAGGCGTGGTGCGGTTTATTGTGGGCCTGCCGGTGCATACCGACGGCGGAGAGAGTCAGACTTCGGGCCAGGCCCGGAAGTTTGGTGCCTGGCTGGAACAGGTCACCGGCGTGCCGGTCGTGTACTTCGACGAACGCTACACCAGCAGCGAGGCCGAGGACCTGCTGCTAGGCGCCCAGATGACCCGCAAGCAGCGGAAGCAGCGCATCGACCGGCTGGCGGCCTCGCTGATTCTGTCGGCCTACTTCGAGAGTCAGCGGCCCGAGGGCGACACCCACGGCCAAAGCCTCAGCGATTGGGGTTAGTCGGGCCCGATTGTCGCGAATAGAGCCGACTGGGGCAATTTGCACGCTGGGGCACCTTTTCAAACCGGCCGGGTTCCCCCATACTCCCGGCTTTCCCAACGCCGGACCCCAAGGCAATTTGCCGCTCTCTGCGCATGGCCGCATCTTCCCGCGCAACACTCGTGCAGAAGACCCACTCGGTGCTCAAAAAGCACTACGAGTCGCCCGCCATTCAGGAGCGACCCGTGCTTGAGACCCTGCTGTTTGGGCTGCTGCTCGAAGACGCCTCGTTTGCCGATGCCGAGCGGGGCTTCGAAGCCCTGCTGCACGACTACTTCGACTGGAACGAAGTCCGCGTCGCCACCAGCCGCGACCTGGCCGAAACCCTCGAAATGTTGCCACGAGCCGAGCGGGCCGGTCGCAATGTGCGGGCGTTTCTACAGGCCGAGTTCGATCGGACCTACCAGTTCGATCTGGAAGGGCTGCGGAAACTCAACCTGTCGAAGGCCCAGCATTACCTGGAAGATCTCCGCGTCCGCCGTGAGCGGCGGGGGCAATTGATCAGCGAACACGGCACCACCGCGTTTGCCATCGCCTTGGTCACTCAGGCATGCTTGGGCGGGCACGCCATCGCCCTGGATGCCAACAGCCTGGCGGTCCTGGGGCTGATTCTGGATGAGCCTCCCGAACAAGCCGGCAGCGGCGTGGATCGGGCGATCTCCAAGAGCAAAGGGCCTGAGTTCTTCGGTCTGTTGCACGAATTGGCCGCCGAATTCGCCGCCGACCCGCACAACGAGCGGGCGGTGAAGGCCCTGACCGACATCCGCGGCGATCTCAAGGCCCGGCTGCTACCCGAAGAGGCCGCCGCCCCCGAAAGCTCGGCCAAATCCGCCAAGAAGAAGGCCAAGAAACCAGCCCCCAAGGCCGCAAAGAAGAAGGCGGCCAAGGCC
>JBJHDE010000400.1:0-2046 GCA_050486385.1 Planctomycetales bacterium
GGGCACACTGGTCATGGACCGCGAGACCGACGTCATGGTCTTTGGCAGCAACCGCAACAGCTACCTCAAGATCAGCCGTGACGACAACAACCACCTTGCCATGGCCACCGCCGACAGCGGCTGGGGGGCTGGCGGTGGCGGCGGTGGTGCCAGCGGTGGCGGAAGCCTGCCCATGCAGTCGGGGCCAGTCAGTCGTGGTTACCGCGAGCAGATGGAGCACTGGGCCTGGTGCATTCGCCACTACAATGCCGACCCCGAGATCGCCAAGCCGCGTTGCGGTCCCGAGGTGGCCATGGCCGATGCCATCATCGCCTTGACGGCCAACATCGCCATGGAGAAGAAGGCGCGGATCGAGTTCAAGGAGGAGTGGTTCTCGATTGACGAGGATGCCACGCCCGAGGGCGATCTGCTGGGCGAGCACGAGCCGATGCTCAAGCAGGTCTGACACCCTCTGCGGGTGGCATCCACGAGTGAATGTTCAGGCGAGGGTCGATCCCCACAGGTTGGCCCTCGCCTTTTTTCGTGGCTCGCCGGGGCGAGACTACCGTCGCGGGTGCCGCGGCACTAGCATCAAGGGGCAGGGGCCAGACGGGCCCCGTCGACTTGGCTTGCCCTCGGACGACTGAACGCCAGACCATGGCGCGCAACGAACAACTCATCCGTCAGCACAAGCTGCTCTACATCCTCGAAGGCAGCCGCTATGGCCTGCGGCTTGACGAGCTGACGCATCAACTGAAAGAAGATGCCGGCCTGTCGCGGCTGTCGGATCGCACGGTCCGCCGCGACCTAGAGGCCCTGCAGCTTGCCGGCTTCGACCTGGACAGCGAGCAAACGCCGCGGGGGACGGTCTGGAAACTCGGCCCGGGTCTCCGCAACATCCCCAAGGTCGAGGCCTCGATCACCGAGCTGGTCGGCCTGAGCGTGATCCGCGATCTGACCACGCCGTTTACGGGTACCATCTACTGGCAGGGAATCGAATCGCTGTGGCAGAAGCTGCGGCAGAGCCTGCCCGAAAGCCTGTGGCGGCACTTCGACAAGCTCCGCCGGCACATGATCGTCCTGGGCGTGCTGCCCAAAAGCTACGATCGCCACCAAGGCAAACTGCGGGTGCTCAACTCGGCCATCGAAAAACACCAGGTGGTCTCGTTGGTCTATCGCCGGGCGGGCAGCCCGCAGGCCACCGCCCGCGAGGTGCATCCGCTGCTGATTGTGATCTACAACGCCAACCTGTACCTGATTGCCCAGGATCCCCGGTACACCGGCGACGAGGGCATTCGCAAGTACAAGATCGACCGCTGTCGCAAGGTCGAGGCCCTGGACCGATACTTTCAGCCGCCCGACGACTTCGATCCCCAGCAGCATTTTGAGAACAGCCTGGGGGTCTACACGGCCGAGCGGGCGCACCGCTTTGTCATTCGGCTGGCCAACGAGGTGGTCGATTGGGTCGAAGAGACCCCCTGGCACATGCAGCAGACCATCGACCGGGACAGCGAAGGCGGGGCGCTGCTGACGATACCCTCGGCCTACGAGGAGGAGATTCTGCCGAAGGTCATGTCGCTCGGGCCGCTGGCTGAGGTCTTGGAGCCCGCCGAATGCCGCGAGCGGATCGAACAGCGTTTCGCGGAGTGTCTGGCGCTGTATCGCCAGCCGACGTCGGGCTGATTCGCGGGCAGGCGTGGCGGCCGAGCAAGTCTGGCCGCCTGGGGGGGCCGCCGAGCGGTTGGACTGGGATCCGAATTGAAGGTCGGGTGGGGTCGAACCCGACACGGGGAGGCGAACTCGGAATCGCTAGTCCTAGCCGATCGAGGGGTCAGTCCGATCGGCGGGATTGTCGTCCCACCCGGCGACCTCCCCAGGCGGCCTCGACCAGCCAATGGGTCGATCCGCCGGAGACATTTCAGGGCCTTGCCCTTCAGCTTGTTGAACCGTCAGCCAGTTCGCTTGGCCTCTGGTGTTCGGTCAGCACGGCCAATTGCGGGGCGTGTTCCGATCCGCGGGGCTGGATGCTCAGCGGATAGTCGCCCCACCACTCGCCGGCCGCCCAGT
>JBJHDE010000400.1:2056-5596 GCA_050486385.1 Planctomycetales bacterium
GCCCAGCAGGGTCAGCCAGCGGGGGTCGTTGCTGGGTACGCCGTACTCGCCGACGAAGCCTTGGACCTCGTTGCGTTGGCACCACTCGATGAACGGGGCGATCCGCTTTTGGGGCCGGTTGGCCAAGTCGGGATCGCGGGCCAATTCTTCGTCGTAGCTCAGCCAGTACTTGCCCGAGTGATCGTGGTCGAAGTAGCAGTGGGCTTCGTAGGCGAAGTTTTTGCTCGGATCGTTGATCCAGGCCCGCCGCCCGTTGACTTGCTCCCAGCGATGGGCGTTGCTCCAGCCATCGCCGGCCACCAGGATCAGCTTATCCTCGTCGACCTTGCGGATGGCCTCGAGGGTGTGCTGGCTGATCTCGCGCCAGTTGCTGCGGCCCATGTCGTGGGGTTCGTTCATCAGGCCGTAGGCGGCCACCGCGGGCTCGTCGGCAAACTCCGCGGCCAACCGCTGCCAAAGGTCGGCCAGGTGTTGCCGGCTGACCAGCACTTCGCCGCCGTAGGTCTGATCGATCACGCACTCGACCTTCGGGCCACCTTGGCTCAAGGCGTAGCGGGCGTAGTTGTGCAGATCGAGAATCACATAGCTGTGATTCTGCCGGGCCCAGCGGACGACGCCCCGCAAGGCGGCCAGCTCGTTGCGATCCAGCGGTCCGCCCAATTGCGGCTGGATCCGCTCCCAGCGGAACGGGACGCGAAACACATTCACGTCCTTGCCGGCAAAGTACGCGACGCTGTCGTAGCTGTTGTAGGTGTAGTCCTGGCCCAGGACACCAGGGTTGCGGTTCGAGAAATCCACCCGCTCGTGCCCGAACTCGGCACCGGCCAGCGAGACCCCATGCCCCAGCGGTCCCCGCAATGGCGGCGTGCCCGCGCCGGCCATGGTCGCGGTCCGACTTAGCACACCGAGGTAAGCCAAGCCAGCGGTCACGGTTGCCGCCTGCAACGCCCTACGCCGCGAGATTCTGAAATTGCGTGCCATGCAACTGACCCCTGCCTGCTTGAATAGATGGGTGCAGGCCTTTGAGATGAGAACTTTTGTTGGCCATCTTTGTCACATCTAAGCACGAAGCGTGCCAAACGTGCGAGACTAGCTCCTCTGTATCCGGGATGGAGTCGGTGAAACCGCCCTCTCCCCCCTCGCCCTTCATCCAAGGGTCCGAATCCTGCCGCAGGTCTCCGTCCGCCCGACTCAAGGGGAGGGGCGGCAGGAGGGCCTTGGGATCAGTTTGGGCCTTGTGAGGGCATACCACACCACAGCACCCAATCGGATGCTACCCTGCTGTAGGGAACTAGCACCCGAAAAAGGGCTGGATTTCCACGTGACAAGTCGAAAACCGGGTCGAGCATCTGCGGGCAGGTGACAGAATGTCGCCCCCCGCTATCTCCTGTCAACTTACCCGCCGAGAGTCGGGATCACAACTATTCCCTACAGTTTTTATTGGGAATAGAGAGATTGCCCCTCAATCGGCATCATCGGCGTGAATGCTCTCACGTGAGCGCGAATCCAAGTCCGAGAGTATCAGAAATTTCTCCTGGTGGGTAGAAAATTCTTAAGTGCAAGACTGGAAAGGACTTCAGCGAATCTGGAACACCGCTTCCACCTCGATCGCCATGTCCATTGGCAGCGAACCCATGCCGACGGCACTGCGGGCTCCCACACCGGCTTCGGGTCCGAAGACCTCTTTCATCAGGTTGCTGAAGCCGTTGATGACCAGGGGATGCTGCGAGAACTCCGCTGGACAATTGACCATGCCAAAGGTCTTGACCAGCCGGACGATCCGGTCGAGGGTGCCCAGCTTGTCGCGGAGCGTGGCCAGCATGGCCAGTCCGGTCTGCCGCGCGGCGTCTTGTCCTTCTTCGGTGGTGAGGGACTGCCCGACTTTGCCCGTGATGAGTGTGCCGTCGGGTCGCAGCGGTCCGTGGCCCGAGACGTAGGCCAGATCGCCCACAATCAGCACGGGTTGATAGACGCCCGCGGCCTTGGGGGCGGGGGGAAGTTCGAGCTTGAGGGCGGCAATCTGGGCTTCAGCGCTCATGGCACACAATCGGGTGTCGGGGGATGGGGACCGGCGAGGCCGAGCGTTCGGCCCTCGCGAGGCCCTAGAGAAGCCCACCGGCAGGCCCATCGTCAAGGGTCGCCGAAGGGCAACTCCTGAGCGCACCGTCCGCCTACTGCCTGCCGCCCTCGCAGCAGGTCTCGACAATCGTGTGGCATCGTTGGCACTGGGCCTTCATGCGAATCTCGATCAGCGGTCCACCACACACCGGGCAGACTGGTCCTCGGCAGCTTGCCGACTCGTCCATGGCAGGTGCGTCGGATGGCGGTGGGGTCGCATCGTTGGGCATGGTTCACTCGCTTCCGGCCACATCCGGATCCGTGCTCATCGGCGGAACGACCGCGGGCACTGGCCCCGCCCGCTCGCTGCTTGGGGGCAGCTCCCAGGAGCCGCGACCGTCCAGCCCCCGCATCAGATCGAAAAACTCGTTGTCGGTGGTCAGGATGATGCGGGCGTTCTGGGCCAGGCCCTTGCGGAGGGCTTCGAGCTGCCTGACGAAAAAGTAGAACTCGCCCATTTGCTGGAGGGCCACGGCGTCCTGCTCGATCTCGTAGGCGCGGATTCCGCCCAGGGTTTCTTCCTTCCGCTTTTCGCCCTCGCCGATGATCGCCTCGGCGTCGGCCTTGGCCTGATTGACGATCTTCGCCGCCTCGCGCTCGCCCTCTTTCTCGTGTCGGGCGGCAATGGCCTCCATCCGGGCAATCTGCCGGGCGAACAGGCTCTGCAACACGCTGTCGTTGAACTCGATGCGGGTGATGCCCACGTCGACCAGCTCGATGACATCGCCCTCTTTCTCCACGCCGATGGTCTCGGCCAGACGCTCGCGACTCTCGGCGAGAATCATTTCCAGCATCCTCTCGCGGCCCACGCGGACCTTGGCTTCGACGGCGGCCAGCAGGTCTTCGCCGGCTTCTTCCAGGATCTCCTGCTTTTCTTCTTCGGTGACGTCTTCAAAACCAAAGGTGACGGCCAGCTCGCGATCGGTGCTGCGGATCAGCTCGTACCGCCGATGCCGCGAGACCACGTCGCGGATGGTGCTGCGGACCACCTCTTCGACGCGGGCCTGTCCGCGATCCACCGTGCGGAACTGCTGAATGAATCGCTGAGCGTCGGTAATCCGCCACACGGCCCAAGGGGTGATGTTCACCCGCTCGCCGTCTTGGGTCTGGGTATCGCGGAGACCCCCGGCGCCGGGCAATTCCCAGAATTGCCGGGGACGCGGCAGGCGTTCGACCTGCTGAATCCAGGGGTATTTGAAGTACAGGCCGCTTTCTTCGCGGACGGCGACGGGGTCGCCAAATTGCAGCACCACGGCAAGTTCGCGTTCGTCAACCACGTAAACCATCTGGGTCATCGCCAGCAGAAGGATCACGACGGCGAGGATGCCAACAATCAGGCCCGCGGCTCGGCGTTCAGGGCTCATCGGTGTGTTCCGGGGCAGTGGGAAAATTTGCGGGGTCTGGCAATTGGTTGCCGTGGGC
>JBJHDE010000401.1:0-5587 GCA_050486385.1 Planctomycetales bacterium
GTCTTCGACCGCCCGTTCCCGGACCCGCCGTCGTGGATCGACGAAAGCGAGCAGAACGCGGACATGTGGGCGACGGCCGAGGAATCCCAGGCTGACGTCGTCGATCTGTACCGCCGGGTCGCGGCTCACGCCGACGCGACGATCGACATGCTCGACCTCGATGCACCGGGCGAGGTGCCCTGGTGGTCGCCCGCGATGAACCCGGTCAGCCTGCACCAGATCCTCGTGCACGTGATCGCGGAGACCTACCGGCACGCGGGACACGCCGATGTGGTGCGGGAGCTCATCGACGGCGAGGTCGGCATGATGGCCGGCAACGAGAACCTGCCGCCGGGCGACGCGACGTGGTGGGCCGCCTACCGGTCGCGGCTGGAGGAGACCGCGCGTGAGGTCGACCGGGACGGCCCCTGACGCAGCAGCTACCCCGAGGTTGCAGCCGACCCGAACGCGAGCCGCGCGACGACCTCACCGTCGTCGATCTCACCGGTGGGCTCGAAGCCGAGCCCGAGGTAGAACGGCGCAGGGCTGCCGTCGCCGGGAACCCAGCTGGTGTAGATCTCCGTGGCCCCACGGGAGCGGACCTCGTCGCACGCAAGCGCCACCGCCGCGCTGCCGATCCCCTGCCCCTGCTGGTCGGCCGCGACCATCAACCGCCACAGCCAGAAGGGCCGGCCGTCGTCGTGCTCGGGGTCGATCAGGAGCATCAGGAAGCCCACGATCGTCCCGTCGCGAACGATGGCGCGCGGCCACGCGTGCTCGTGGTGGACGTAGGCCTCAGCCAGCGACCAGAGGTTGTCCGCGACGAGATGACCCTGGCCGGGCCCGACCCGCAACGCACAGACGGCCTTCAGGTTGTCCTCCGTGACCTGCTCGAGCCGCACACCGGTCGTCGAGGCACCCACGTCGCTCCCCTTCCTGGCCATCCACCCGGCCAGGTGCCAGGCTGTCCATCGCGGTAGGTGCGTACAGGTTCGCACAGGAGGTGCCCGATGCCGATGCCCCGTTGGTGGACGCACATCAACAAGCGCGTCTTCAACCCACGGGAGCTCCGCCGTGGAGAGCGGCCGGTCTTGACGCACGTCGGCCGCTCCTCGGGGACCGTCTACCGCACGCCGCTCGACGCGCACCCGGTGGACGGCGGCTACGTGTTCATCCTGGTGTACGGGTCCCGCTCCGACTGGGTTCGCAACGCCCTCGCGGCGGGCGGGGCTCGCCTCCGGTACGCAGGACAGGACATCGACCTCACCGCGCCGAGGTTGATCGACGCGGACGAAGCGTGGAGCGCGATCGGCGACGCCGCGAAGCGCCCCCCGGGCAGCGGCTTGGCGCCGGGCCGCACGAAGCCGCGCGAGTACTCGCGCTCCGGCCTGGGGCTCTCGATCGTGAAAGAGCTGTGCAAACTGCTGGGCGGTTCCATTTACCTGGAGAGCCGCCTGGGCAAGGGCAGCACGTTTACGGTCCTGTTGCCGCTGGTGTTGCCCGATCAGCACTACCGGCTCGATCCGTCGGCCGCCCCGATGATCGATCTGGCCAAGGCCCGGCTGGTCCACTTTGGACGTCGGCCCACGGTTCCCGCCCGCGGCGGCGACGGCTCGACGGCGACCGGCCCCTGACAGGCTGCTTTCAGGCAGCCGGGCCCCTGACGCGACGGGCCCCCTGACAGACCGTGGGCGATTTGCTACAGAGGGCTGCCCCGCGGGTTTGGTCTCGGAACGCCCGGGGGCTTTGCCATCGCGGCCCAGACGCTTGCTTCACCCATCGCGATATCACGCCATGCGCCCGCTTGTCTATTCGTTGGCCACGACGCTGGATGGTTACTTGGCCCGTGGTGACGGTGCGGTGGACTGGTGCTCGACCCGCCAGGATTATGGTTTTCAGGCGTTTCTCGACCAGGTTGATACGATTGTGCTGGGTCGCAAGACCTACGAGCAGGTCGCGAAGTTCACGCCTTATCCCTACACGGGGCGGACGCACTACATCGCCTCGCGGAGCGGTCGGACCTATCCACACGGCCAGACGATTGGCCCCGAGTTGCCCGAGTTCGTCGCCGAACTGAAACGCACCCCCGGCGGCGTGATCTGGCTGGTGGGCGGTGGCGAGGTGGCCGGCACGCTGCTGGCGGCGGGTCTGGTGGATCGCATCGATGTGTGCGTGCATCCGCTGCTGTTGGGAGGCGGCTTGCCGCTGGCCGCCGGGTTGCCAGGTGATATCGAACTCAAGACCGTCGAGGTCAAGCCGTTTGATGATGGGTTGGTCAAGCTGGTCTACGAACCCCAGGTGGCCCGACCGCGTGAGCCGGCCCCGACGGCGGCCATTCCCGAGACCAAACCGGCCATGCGTGCGGCGAACGAGAGCCAACCGGTCGTCGAGCTGTACACCGACGGGGCCTGCCGAGGCAATCCCGGGCCGGGGGGCTGGGCTTACATTTTGAAGCATCCCGCCTCGGGCACCGAGCGCGAGGGCTCCGGCGGCGAAGCCCGTACGACCAACAATCGCATGGAGCTGCAAGCCGTGGTCGAGGGGCTGGCCACACTCACCCGGCCCAGCCAGGTGACGCTGTTTACCGATAGCCAGTACGTCAGCAAGGGGCTGGGCGAGTGGCTGCCCGGCTGGAAACGCAATGGTTGGCGGCGGCGGGAGGGCAAGGCGTTCAAGCCGATCAAGAACGACGACCTGTGGCGGCGGCTCGATGAACTGATTGCCCAGCACACGATGAAGTATCAGTGGGTGCGGGGCCATGCCGGGCACCCCGAGAACGAGCGCTGCGATGAGCTGGCCGTCGCCGCCGCCGAGGCCCAACGCCAGGGCTAAGCGGGCCCCCGGCGGATGGCCATCGCCGGAGCAGCAGCCACACCGGGGCGCTTGTCTCGCGGGGCGCGATGGGTTATCGGTGGAGAGACGTGGCCCCCGAGGGAGGCTCGCAGAGCCTCCCCACCGTGCGGACCCCGCACGCGCTGTTTCCGCCCCGATGCTGTTCTCCCCCGAAATGGTCTTTGCCGCCGATGTCCGCACCCTCTTTGCGCTTGCTCGGTCTCTGGATCGTGTTGCTTGGTGGCCTGGTCGCGCCGCGCGCCGCCTGGGCCGAGTTTCCCTTGTCCAAGGGCGATTCCGTCTGCTTAGTCGGCAATACGCTGGCCGAGCGGATGCAGCACGACGGCTGGTTGGAAACTCTCGTCCAGGCCCGCTTTCCCGACCAGCAGCTCACCTTCCGCAATCTGGGTTTTTCGGGCGATGAGCTGACCCTACGGCTGCGGAGCAGCAACTTCGGCAGCCCCGACGAGTGGCTGACCCGGTGCCAGGCCGATGTCGTGGTGGCGATGTTTGGCTACAACGAGAGCTATTCCGGCGAGGAGGGGCTGGAGAAATTCCGCGGCGATCTGCGAGGGTTTTTGGAATCCACTCGGCGGCAGAAATACAATGGCGAGTCGCCGCCACGGATTGTGCTCGTCTCGCCAGTGGCGCACGAGTCGCTACCCGATCCGAATCTGCCGAACCCCGGCCCCAATAATCGTCGGCTGGCCCTGTACACCCAGGCCATGCGCGAAGTCGCCGGCGATATCGACGGCGTGTGGTTTGTCGATCTCTACGAACCGACCTTGGGCCACGAGGGCAGCCAGCCGCTGACGTTCAACGGCATCCATCTCACCGAGCACGGCAACCGCTTTGTCGCTGAGCGGATGGTCGAAGCGTTGTTTGGCCCCAGCGACAAGGCGATGGACGAGGCCGCCCTGGCCCGCATCCGCGCCGCCGTACAAGACAAGAACTTCTACTGGTTCCACCGTTATCGCACGACCGACGGATTCTCGGTCTTCGGTGGACGCTCGGGGCTGAAGTTCGTGGATGGCCAGACCAATCGCGAGGTCATGCAGCGCGAGATGGAAGTGCTGGACGTGATGACGGCCAATCGCGATGCGGTGGTGTGGGCCGCCGCCGAGGGTCGGGCGATCGAGGCCGATGACTCGAACCTGCCGCCGTTCATTCCCGTGGTGACCAACAAACCCGGGCCTTTGCCGGGCGGTGAGCATCTGTTTTTGGGCGGCGATGCGGCCCTTGAAAAGATGAAGGTGGCCGACGGCTTCGAGGTCACGCTGTTTGCCAGCGAAGAGGACTTCCCCGAGCTGATCAACCCCGTGCAGATGGCCTTCGATACGCAGGGCCGGTTGTGGGTGGCCACCTGGCCGACCTACCCGCACTGGAAGCCGGGCGAGCCGATGAACGACTCGCTGTTGATCCTGGAAGACACCACCGGCGATGGCCGGGCCGACCGGGCGACGAGCTTTGCCGACGACCTGCACAATCCCACGGGATTCGAGTTCTACGGGCGGGGCGTGTTCGTGGCCATGATGCCCGACATCCTGTACCTGGAAGACACCACCGGCGACGGCAAAGCCGACCTGCGGCTGCGGGTGCTGCACGGCATCGACAGCGCCGACACCCATCACGCCGCCAACAGTTTTGTGCTCGGTCCCGGCGGCGACCTGTACTTTCAGGAAGGCACCTTCCATCACACCCAGGTCGAGACCCCACATCGCCGGCCGGTGCGAAGCGCCAACGCTGGGGCGTTTCGTTATGAACCGTTGACCCACAAGTTCGAGGTATTCGTGGCCCATGGCTTTGCCAACCCGCATGGCCATGTGATCGATCGCTGGGGCCAAGGCATCATGCACGACGGCACCGGTGCCGTTCCCTATCACACGACGCTGTTCTCGGGGCATGTCGAGTTTCCCACCAAACACGCCCGGCCACCGCGAGTGTACGCCCAGCGGACCCGGCCTTGCTCAGGCACCGAGCTTGTCTCGGGTGGCCACTTCCCCGAGTCGATGCGGGGCAACTTGTTGGTGCTCAACGTGATCGGCTTCCAGGGCATCTTGCAGTACGAACTCAACGAAGACGGCGCCAGCTACCAAGGCCAAGAGGTCACGCCGTTGGTCTCCTCGTCGGATCCCAACTTCCGCCCGGCCGACCTGGAGATTGGCCCCGACGGTGCGCTGTACTTCTGCGATTGGCACAACCCGATCATCGGCCACATGCAGCACAACCTCCGCGACCCCAGCCGCGATCGCAAGCACGGTCGGGTGTATCGGCTGCGTCACACCGAGCGCCCGCTCGACGAGCCGGTCGCCATCGCGGGCGAATCGATCGACACGCTGGTGTCGCTGTTGGCCCGGCCCGAGGATCGCGTGCGGTATCGCGCCAAGATTGAACTCGCGGGCCGCGATCCGGATGCCGTGTTGCAGGCCGTCAACGCCTGGCTAGCGAGGCTCAATCCCAGCGACCCTGACGTGCAGCATCACGTGCTGGAAGGGCTGTGGATGCACCAGTATCTCAATCGTGTGTCGCCCGAGCTGTTGGAGCGGGTGTTGGGCCTCGACGATCATCGGGCCCGCGCGGCGGCCGTGCGGGTGCTGTGTGCCTGGCGCGACCGCATCGCGGATGGTTTAGATCACCTGCGGGCCGCCGCGGCCGACGAGCATCCCCTGGTGCGGCTGGAAGCCGTGCGGGCGGCCAGCTTCTTTGACCAGCCCGAGGCCATGGAAGTGGTGCTGGTGGCCGAGCAGCAGACGCTGGACGAGTACCTGCAATACAC
>JBJHDE010000402.1:0-2427 GCA_050486385.1 Planctomycetales bacterium
CAGGTGTTGGGTTTCTTGGGGGCCTCGATCGTCTTCTCGGCCATCGTGGCCTTTGCGGAACGCGGCGAGGCGATCGTGGCCGCCGCCACCGACTCGACCAAGTTGCTCCGCGGCTGGTTCTTTTGCTTGGCGTTTGTCAGTATCGGCCTGGAGAGCGATTTCCGCCGGCTGGCCCAATCCCTGGCCGGCGGCAAACCGCTGATTTTGTACGTGGTGGGCCAATCCCTGAATCTGGCCCTGACCCTGCTGCTGGCCTGGATCATGTTCGAACTGGTGTTCCCCGATGCCCTGGCGATGCTCGATGGAGCCTGACACCGACCACCGAGGGTTGCCAACCCCCGCGTCCCAGGTGGCCGGTCCGCCCGGGGGCGATTCCGTTGGCTCGGCCCCAACCTCGCGCGACCGCGGGCCGACGAGTGCGGCGATTTGGCGGGGTCGCGGCCGACTGGCGGCGGCCTTGTTGGTGATTCTAGTCATCTGGGGGGGCGTGTTGCCCCGGCTGGCCGAGTGGGACCGTATCCGGGCGTATGGCACCCACCTCGAACGGCACGGCGTGGCCCCCGCGGCAATGTTTTACAGCGAACTTGCGGTCGCCGAGCGGGCTCGCCAGCGAATTCGCCAGCGGCAACAGCGGCATCCTGGGCTGTTTTGGGATCCGGCCGTCGGTGGGGAATCGGCCGGCCGCGGCGCGACGGACCGGGCGCGCTAGCGGCGGGAGTCCGATTGGTGTATAGTGTCGGGTGGAGTGCATCGACCGGCGGTATCGTGTCCAGGGGTACAGGGGTTATCTCGGGGCGGAGCCGCCCAGCCAGCGAGGCCTGCTGTATGGCACGTCGAGGAATGAGTCGTTTGGATTTGCGTCGCGCCAGCGAGCAAGCCGAAGCCCAAGCCGCCGAGGCAACCGCAAACGGGACAACCGTCAGCCCAACGGCAACCAAGACCAAGAAAGCCAAGAGCACCTCAACGACCACTCCCAAGCGGACCCGTAAGGCGGCGACCAAGGAAATTCGCAAGCGGGCGGTGTGGGTGGTGTTCAATCAAAATCTCAAGAGCGTCGCCCGCTTCGACTACGCCGAGAAGGCCGGAGCCGAGCAGAAGGCCGAAGAACTCTCGACCTCGCAGAAGACACCGCACTTCGTGCAGCTTGTGAAAGAAGAGATCAACGACTGACGCCCCACGATTTCATTCGACATGATGCAGCCCCGACTCGAACCGCCACGGTTTGTCTCGGGGCTGTTTTGCTGGAATGACGTCGTTTACGCCGTGAATTCGTGGTCGTCAAACGCTCCAGCAGACCGCGCGGATGGATCCGTTTCTGGAACAGCAAGCTCGCCGGTGCCTCCGCCGCCACTGGGCTTGGTCGTTACGCGGCGGAAGACGCGCCTGAACGTGCGCTTCACCTGACCCGGCCCGCCGCGCATACTGGTATCATCAGGGCTTTCCTCGGCGGGCCGGATCGCTGAGCTATTGCGTTAGCGGAGTGGATATGGACTGGCAGCGTCTCACGATTGATGCGACCGGCCTCGACTGCGATCGCCTCTTGTCCGACTGGCGCTGGCTGGTCCCAGAGTCGCTTCGGCCGTTTTCGCTCACGGTATTCGGCGATTGGTTCTTCGAGGATAGGGCTGGCCGCGTGATCTTTCTCGACACCGTTGCCGCAGAGCTTTCGGAGATCGCACCCTCGCGGCAGGCGTTCCTGTCCGAGCGGGCGAAGCAGGAAAACCTCGATCAGTGGTTCATGGCCGACCTCGCGATGCTTTGTTGGGAGCGTGGACTGCGACCAGGACCAGGGCAATGCCTGAGCTTCAAGATTCCACCGGTCCTGAGCGGACCGATTGAAGTGGACAACATTGAGGTTTGCGATTTGATGGTGCATGAGAGCATCACCGCTCAAATCCATCGTCAAACGAAGTGCCTTCCGGAAGGCACTGTGGTCAATCGCTTCACTGTCGATGGCGAGGTGCCCTGATTGGATCGACCCCTAACATAGCCTTGCAGCAGACTCGCGATAGCGTCCTGCGGTAAGGGTAAACTTTTGGCTGCGAGCTGCTGAAGTCGTGCTCTAGGCCTCATGGAGAGAATGCTCGAATGACCGCGACCCAGCAGCAATTGCTTGCGTTCGCTGTGTACGAGATACGGCTCTTGCTGGTAGGCCATCTCGGCAGCGACGGCACATCGGATCGGTCGCTACGGGCGGCTGCAGCGGTTGATCGAGCGCTGATCCGTCCAAGATAGCAGGACAAGCAAGCCGAACAACACAAGCCTGATTCCAGTGATCAGGTTGCCAGCGAACCAAGGGGGCTGCCCATGACGACGCAGGACTTTCTCTCTCCGCATGACAACAAGTCGTTTCGCGGTTCCTTTTGGGGTGCCGCAATATTGACATGGATGGCCACCCTTGGATGTGACAGGCACGAGCCTCAGCGA
>JBJHDE010000402.1:2437-5559 GCA_050486385.1 Planctomycetales bacterium
CGGCCAGTCTTTCGTGAGATCTTCGGAGTTGAGTTATTGCAAGTACAGGACGGCTCTGACAATTTGCTGGTCATTCAACCTCACTCAACTCAACGACCAGGCATGGTCAATCATGGGCAATGGCTGATTTATGCGCCGCCACTCTGGGATATCGCTGGAATAAAATTGATTGGCCGTGTTTCAGTTTTTGCTGACAAAGTCAAGGGTAAGCAGTATGTCGCCGTGCATCCCTATGACCAAATTGACGAGCTTGAGACCATACACAATGTCAATTTGGATCGGGTTGCTGGACTGCCAGTATGGCTTAGATTAGATGATGGGAAGGTTGTGGAGGTTTCCTCAGGGTATTTCGACGAGAATGAAATGTTTCGATTCTCTCGTGTAGCAAGACCGCCGGATCGCCCCGCCCAGGGTGTTGGTGATTAGCTTTCAGTCGGGCTGTGGAATCATAGCTGGCAAGTGAATCACTTTAACGAATCAACCCGCTCGCTCATTCAGCATCCGTCGCACGACTCAGCCAGGCTGCCGGCTTCGTTCCGGTTGTGAACAGGGAGTCAACCTCTCGACGATGGCCACCTCACTCGAATTGCAGCATCCATTGCGAGCGGGCGAGTTCGGCCTGTGCGGCGCGGAGGTAGAGGGCGGTGGCGAGGAAGGTCTGGGCGGGTGGCCCACCGCTGGCGGCCTCGGGGTGGGCCAGGCGTTCTAACAGCGCGGCGGCCGTCGTAAAGCCGGCCCGACAGAGCGCGGCGGCTTCGTGGGTCATGGCGGCGGTTTGGCTGGCTCGCTGCATGGCCGTACCGGCCAGCAAGCTGGCCACCCAGCGTCGGCGAACGGTCGCCAAGGGATCAAGCTGGTCGTCGGGCGGAGCCCCGGCCAACTCGGCGGGTCGCGGTTCGGGCGTTGCCAGCCGCTGCGCGGTCAGCTCGTCCAGCCCCACGTTCACACGACCACCCCAGCTTTCGGGAAGCGCCAGCCGCGGCGTTGGCAGGTCGGCGGGCTCGGCAATTGCCAATGGTATCAGTTCGGCCGGGCGTGCCAACTCGACCCGCGCGATCACCTGAAACACCGCGCCCGGCAGCCGGCTCAAGGCTTGCAAATTGGTTCGATAACACAGCACGTCGTTTTCATGTCCGATTGCCAATCGCAGCACCTGCTGGCTGGTCGTGCAACGGGCCAATAAAAACTCGCCCTGCGCGGCAAGAATCTCCAGCGTCACAAACAGCAGGTCCCAGCCAGCCGGGCGGCGATCGGGTGGGGTTGTGGCATGGCGGAACACGGCTTCGAGTTGGTTGGCCCAGGGGCTTGCGAAGCGCTGGGCCACCGCTCCGCTGGCCCACGACGAGGCCCCTTGATGCACAACTTTGACGGTTTGCCCGCGGCCGAGCCGTCCGTCTTCCGAGGCCGTCAGGTCGGTGCCCAGATACTGGCTCCGCGCGAGTTGCCGCCCCGGCTGCACCAGCGGTCCCAGTTCGATACCGCCTTGATAGGCGTCCAGGGCACGGCGGGGCTCGCCGGGTCGCACGTCCGAGGCCGTATAAAGCCGATCGTCCTCGCCTAGAAAATACACGACGGCCCCCGCGAAGCCGCTGCGTGTGATAATCGGTTCGGCCAGCACGCCCGCCAGCCGCCGGGGGCGGACTGGCCACTGGCGTCGCCGCGCGGTGCCCAGCCAAAAGCCATCGACTGCCGACGGCCCGACCAAGTGCTCGACGGTCTCCAGGGCCTCGGCCAGGTCATTGGCCAACTGCGGGGCATCGGCCTCGGGCGAACGACCGCGAACCTGGGTCACGCCCGCGGCGATCCGCAGTCCCAGCGCGGCGGCCCGATGCAGCCCCTCGGCCCGGCAGTGATGCACCGCCCTGAGCACACCGCTTTGCACGCTGACACCGGCCTGGGCCACGCCCACGTGCAGCAGACGGATCAGGCCCGCGCGAAGCTGCTCGGCCGCATGCCGTTGGGTTGGGGTGGGTGACTCGGCGTCGTCGTCCCCGGGGGCGTCGCCTGGCGACAGGTCAGCCGCTGGTGGTGGCTCCGCCGAAGCCGCTTCCGCGTCGGCCAGCGGTTCGCCCACGGCAACTTCGAGCTGGGTCAGCACCGCGAGGACATGAAAGCACAGGGGCGCTAACAAACAGGTGCAGGCGACTTGCTCGATGGTTGTGATGGTGCCGGTTGGCAATGTGACGGTCTCGCCGCCGGCTTGGATGGTCCAGCGATCGTTGGCAAGCTGCCACGGCCAATCGACCGCCGCATGGGGCGTGCGATCCAGCCGGGAACGCACCCGCTGCGGGGCCGATTCAATCAGGTTGGCCAACACGTCGGGCGCGACACTGGGGCGCGAGGGGCTCATGACGTGGCTCCGCGGATCTGATCGCCGACCCATTCGGCCAGGCGTTCGGGACTGACCGCCGCGACCGGCATGCCCGCGGCGACCACGGCGGCGGCCACGCCCGCATGGTACCGCGGTTGGGCCTGGTCATCCAAAGCCGCCAGGCCCAAGATTTTCACGCCGGCATCGACCAGCCCGCGGACCTCGGACAGCAGGCCCGGCACCGAGACGCCTTCTTCAAAGTCGCTGACCACCACGACCAAGGTTCGTGTGGGATTCTTGGTGGCTTCGCGGGCGGCTCGCAGCCCCAGGCCGATGTGGGTTCCTCCACCGACCTGGACTTCCAGCAGCAGGCTCAGTGGGTCGTCGACGGCGTGCGAGAAATCGATCACCTCGGTGCTGAAGGCAAAAAAACGGACGTCAATCGCCGGCAGCGCCGAGAAGATGGCCGCCACCAGCGCGCTGTAAATGACGGAGGCTTCCATCGAGCCCGAGACATCGACCACGAAAATGAGATGCCAATCCATGTGCCGTCGGGCGGGGGCGCGATAAATCAATCGCCGTGGGGCCAGCGAGATGGTTCCATCCTCGCGGCGATAACAGGTGGCCAGGTTCTGATCCAACGTGCGGCCGAAGTCCAAGCGTCGGCTGCGTCGTCGTGTGGGCCGGGGTGTGGAGGGCCGACACGACCGTGCCGATGCCGACGGCATGTCCGACGTCTTCGACGCCGCGGATGATCTCGACTGCCCACGGACTGTCGAGGTCGTTGAAGACGAGGTCGATCAGGTTCGCC
>JBJHDE010000403.1:0-5533 GCA_050486385.1 Planctomycetales bacterium
CGGCATCGTAGGTGAAGGTGGAGCTATGCCCCAGGGCATCGGTCAGCGACACCCGACGATTCAGGGCATCGTAGGCGGAGTGGGTGACGCGGCCGAGTTGATCGGTGGTCGAGACGACATTGCCGATGTTATCGTAGGCATACTCGATGGTCCCGCCGAGCGGGTCGGTGATGGTGACCAGTCGCCCGCGGAGGTCGTAGGCGTAGCTGGTGACGCGGCCCAGTTCGTCGGCGGCCGATGTGAGCTGTTGATTGGCGTCGTAGGTCCAAACGCGGGTGTGCCCCAGGGCGTTGGTCTCGTGGGTGAGTTGCGACGCCTCGTCGTAGGCGTAGGTGGTGATGAAGCCGCGCTGATCGATCCGCTGGACGACATTGCCGACGGCGTCGTAGACCCACTGGAGCGAGTTGCCCAGCGGATCGGTCTGGCGGATGAGCCGGTTGAGGGCGTCGTACTCGTAGAGGGTGACTTGCCCGTTGTCGTTGGTGACGGCCGTGATATTGCCCACGGCGTCGTAATCGTAGCTTGTGGTTGGATTACGTCGGACGGCGACGATCCGGCCATCGGCGCGATAGTCATACTCGGTCGAGATTCCGCGGCGGTCGATGACCTCGACGATCTGGTCGTTGGCATCGTAGAGATACACCACGCCGAGACCGTCGGCATCGAGACGCTGGACGAGCCGTTCGGCGGCGTCGTAGTGGAAGGTGGTCGTGCGGCCGAGGCGATCGGTCGTGGCGACAAGAAACTGGTCGTCGTAATCGTAAGTGATCGAGTTGCCGAGGGGGTCGGTCAGGCTCAGCAGACGCCCCATGGCGTCGTAGGAGTGGGTGATCGTGTGGCCATTTTCGTTGATGATCTGTAGCAGGTCGCCGAAAATGTTGTAAGAAAGCGCGATCGAGCTGCCGTCGGCATGCGTGATCAGGGTGGGCAGAGAACCGGAATCGTATGCAAATGTCGTGGGCAGCCCCAAGAAGTCGACAATGCGGGTGATGCGACCTTGGGAATCGTACTCGAATGTGCCCGTGTGCCCGCGGGGGTCGACCAGCTCGATGAGATTTCCGCGGGGGTCGTAGCTCAGGGTGGTTGTCCGCCCCAGGGCATCGGTGCTTGTCAGCAGGTCGTTGTTGGCGTTGTAGGTGAACTGCGAGAGCCCCTCCAAGGCGTCGAGCACGCTGAGGAGGTTGCCGCGACTATCGTAGCTCAGGGAGGTCACGTTGCCGCGGGCGTCGGTCATTTGAATGACGTTGTCATCCGCATCGTAGGCATACGCGGTGGTTTGACCCAGCGGATCGGTAATCAAGACGATGTTGCCACGCTGGTCATAGACAAAGACCGTCTCGTGGCCCAGGCGATCCCTGACGGTTTCCGTCTGATTCAGCAGGTCAAAGGCGTTGGTCTCGCGATTTCCGAAGGCATCGATGCGGGCCGTGAGTCGACCGTCGGCGTCGTACTCCAGTTGTAGTGAGGGGGCGCAGCCACACCCTTCGAAGTTGGAAATCAGGTAGTGCGGACGATCCGTCGAGTAGATGTACTCGGAGGTCAGGTTCACTTGATTGTGAAACGCCGTGAGATCCCCATTCGCATCATACTCATAAAACAACGAGTTGCCGTTGGGATCGACGATCTCGACGATGCGGCCGCGGTCGTCGCGAATGAACTGGATGCTCTGACCGGAAGAGTGCGTGATGCCGTCGGCGGAGTAGGTCAGGCGGTTGCCGTTGCGGTCCTCGACGCTTTTCAGACCGGTGAACTGGTTGTAGGTCCAGGCGGTTCCGTCGCGGCCAATCAGGGTGTAGTCGTCGGGGTTGTAGTTGAAGCTGCTCCAGGCCAGGTGGTAGGTGCCGGCGGAACTGCGGATGAGGGTCACCGGATCGACCACCAAGTCCCACTGGACGCCCGGGTCGGCCACGAAGTGCGGCTGGTATTGCACGCCAAAGATGGTGCCCACCGGCGTGGGTTGGAACGTAAAGCCGACACGTTGCCCGTCGGGCGCGGTCAGGTAGACCCGTGTGCCATCGCGGAAGGGGTTGGTGGAGAAGATGCCCAGGATGTCTTCGCGGTAGCCCAGGGGAACCGTCTCGCGAATGCGGGCGTCCGCCCAACCGAGGCTCCAGCCGTAGCCAAAATCCCCCTGACGCCCGGCTTCGAGCGTGCTGTAGGAGCGGGTGATGGTGATGGGGATGCCGGCCAAGGGGACGTAGAGGTCGGTGAACTCCAGGGCGAACTCGCCGAGCTTGGCCCGGCCTTCGACCGAGACCAGGATCTCGGTCGAGGCGACGTTCTGGTTGGTGTCGGCGGCGGTCAGGCGGATGAGGTAGGCATCGTTGCTCAGCAAAGTGGGATCGAAGACCCCCAGCACCTCATCCAAGAGGTTGGTCGTGCCTTCGGCGAAGACGGTCCACTGGTTGGTGTCGAACAGCGAATACTCCAGGCGGTACCAGTGGAGGTTGGCGTCGTAGACGGTGCCGACGATATCGGTCAGGTAGGTGACGGTTGCCCCGGCCGCGGGCTGGACGAGTTCGACCACCGGGGGCGTCATGTCGGCCGGGTCGGCCACGATGATTTGACGAGTGATCGACGTTGTGTTGCCGGCGGCATCGGTGGCCGTGGCCACCAGTTCATGGATACCGGGTTGTGTGGGTGTGAAGGCCACCACGACCCCCGGTCCCAGTTCCAGGGCCTCGCCATCGAGGGTGAGGGTCGCCGCGGTCACGCCCACGTCGTCGGTGCCCACAACTCGTAAAAAGGTCTGCTGGTTGAGGTCCAGGCGGCCGGCACCCAGAATCTCGACCGTCGGCGGGGTGGTATCGGGATGCACCTCGATGGTGAAGTCCTGCTCGACCCACAGACCACGCTCGTCGGTGGCGGCGATCCGCACGGTGTGGGTGCCAATGTGGGCGATGCCCGTTTGCCATTGCAGCACGCCAGTGCGGGCGTTGATGGCGACGCCCGGGGGCCCCTGCAGCAGCGAGTAACTCACGGTGTCGTGGGGATCGACCGCCCGGGCGGTGTAGCGGTAGATGTTGCCGGCGGTGACGCCCGACGGGGGTTCGCTGACAAAAACCGGTGGGGTGTTCTCGGGCCGGACTTCGATGAAGAAGCTCTGCTGCGTGTCTCCGCCCAGGCCATCCGAGACCATCAGGGTGACCCGATGATTTCCCAAGGGGGTTGCCTGATCGACAAGCCAAGTCACCAGGCCGGTCGCGTTGACCGTCAGGCCGGAGGGGCCCTGGAGCACGGCATAGCTCAGGGGGTCGCCATCGGGATCGGTGGCTTCCAGGGCGTAGCCGTACTCGCCGCCGAGGGTCGCGAAGAGCGGCGGTTGGCTCTCGACCAGCGGTGGCCGATTCGTGGCGAGATCGCGGACTTCGAGCAGCAAGCGTTGCTCGGAGAGTCCCCCCAGGCCGTCCTGCACGATCAGGGACACGGCGTGGACGCCGACCTGGTCGGCTTGCGGGGTCCAATAGATTTGGCCGTTGGCACTGTTGACGGTCATTCCGGCGGGCCCCTCGCCGAGCGCGAACGACCAACCCGCCAGCGGCGTGTCGAGCCGCGGGCGGTAGGCCCACAGTTGATTGGCATAGGCTTCGACGGGAGGCGTTGACAGAATCGTGGCCGCGGGCGGATGGCCGGAGTCGCCGCCGACCGACAGCACGAAGCGTTGGGTGGCCCGCCCTCCGCGGTCATCTTCCACGACCAACAGGACCAGATGGTTGCCGGTCGCGGCATCGGGGAAGGTGATCAAGCCCGTGGCGGCATCGATCGTCATGCCGGCGGGCGCGGCTTCCAGCGCGTAGGTCAGCGGGTCGCCGTCGGCATCGATGGCCAGGGGTTGATACTGATAGGTCGCGCCGACCTCCGCCGTGACGATGGGTGACGAGATCAACACCGGCGGCCGATTCAGGTCGGCCGTGGTGATCTCTAAATAGTACTGCTGGGTTGCCACGCCACCGCGCCCATCGCGAGCCGCGATCTCAACAAGATGCGTGCCGAGTTGATTGGTGGCCGGGGTCCAGGTGACCACTCCGGTGGCTGTGTCGATGGTCATTCCCTCGGGGGCGAACACCAGGTGATAGCTCACCGGGAGGCCGTCCAGGTGGATCGCCTGGGAGGGATAAACGTAGCTGACTTCGAGGGTGCCCTGGACCGGGGGAGCCGACACAAAGCGTGGGGGGCGATTGCTGGTGGCAAACAGCACGACGTCGAAGCTCAAACGCTCGTCAGCGGCCGCAATAAAGCTCAGCGTCGTGTCCGTGGTGGCAAGTCCGGGCGACAGGCCATCGGCGGGGAGCTGCTCGTCGAACAGGATTGCGGCCTGGCCGTCATCCCACGTCAAGTGCGGTTCCGCCAGCGTCGCCGTGCCGGGAGTCAAGCGATCAAAGACCGCGACGATTGGACCGAAGAGCAGCTCATCGCTGAGATTTTCGAGCTGAGCGTCCACGACCAGCCTGCCCGAGACGCGATTGTAAGTCGTCCCCGAGAACACAAGCTGGCTAGCTGTTGAAACCGCTTCCCATTGCCGCGCGGCATCCGGCGATCCCGGCTCCTGGGCACTGAGTGTGGCAACGGAGGTGCTGGCCTCCTGGCCGAAACTGTCGATGGCCAACGCCTGATAGGAACTCGTTCCTGGGGGCAACGTGACCTCGATCCAGAATCGACCGGCGGCGTCGAGTGCATCGACCGCTTGCCCATTGACCAGGACCTGGACAATCCGGCCACCCGGGTTCAGCGATGTGGCCGTGCCCGTGAGCACGACCCGCTGGCCGGCGATGTGTGGCTGTTGGGGAACCACCAAGTCGACCTCGGGCGTGACCAGCCCCCACTGAACACTGGCCGAGGCGCTCAGGCCCGCGGCGGTGGCGGTGATGGTGTCGGTCCCGTCGAAGGTCCCCACATACTGAAACACCGCAATTCCGGTGGGGCCAGTCCACACGGTCGCGGTCTGCGGATTCGCGCCAGCCACGGTGAACTCCACTGGCACGCCTTGCTGCGGCTGTCCGTCGGAACCGCGCAGGTTGGCAACCAGGGTGTGCGATGTTCCCAGTGGACGGGTCTGGGCCAAGGGGCTGAGGTTCAGGCGGGCCTCTTGCACCAGAGGCTCAAGCCGCATCGCGCCTGGATAGCCATAGGCATCGGCCGGACCGAATCCGTACACGGATACGCCAATCGGCTCGGAGGCGGCGATCGTATGGCTGCCGGCATGGACGGCCAGCCGCGCAAACGCAAACTCCCCGCTGCCGATCATCGTGAACTCGCTGGCATCAATCGCAACACCATTCAACAGCACCGTACCAATCGCCTGGCTGGGGGCGATCAACGTGAGATAGTGCGCGGTGTAGCCGGCAAACTCAATCGACTCGACGGTGTGAGTCGATTGGAACTGTTCGACTGGGGCGACCAGCATCATCATCGGGTCGCCCAACTGGCCGTCGAACTCGGTGGAGTTGGCATACTGCACCACCAGCGCGCGGCCCGTCGTGGTGATTTCCACCGCCTCGCTGAGTAGCACCTGATGGTACGCGCCGCGGTCCAA
>JBJHDE010000404.1:0-5533 GCA_050486385.1 Planctomycetales bacterium
GGCCTCCCTCTTGTCCCTGCGGGTCGCCTCCGCCGAGCCCGGCGAGTTCGCCGTCACCCGGCGTCTGGCCACCCTCGCCCAGCATCTGACCACCCTCGGATCCATCGCCCTGGGCCAATTGCATCTTGGCCTCGGCCAGCTTATCCAGGGCCTCGCCCAAGGCCATGGCCTCGGCCAATTCGCTCTCCAAGGCCTCCAGGCTCTCGCGGAGTTGGGCCATCGACTGGCTGGCTTGCTGCCCCTCGCCGTCCTGCCCCATGCACTGGCTGCACTCGCCAAGCTTTTGGGCCAGCTCCTGCAATCGCTGCATGGCCGAATCGTCCTGGGCGAGCTGTTCCATCTGCTGCTGGGTCTTCTGGGCCGCCTGCTGTTGGCCCAACTGCTGCTGACGCTCGTGCTGGGCGGCAAGCTGCTGACTGGCCTTCTCCTGGGCCTGAGCCATTTTCTCCAACTGCTGACGCATGGCGTTCATCTGCTCGGCCAGTTCGGCCTGCTGCTCGGCGTTCAAGTCGCCCTGGGCGAGTTGCTCCTCCAATTCCTTGAGGGCTTCGGCGGCCTTGCGAAAGTCGCCCTGTTTCAGGGCCTCGGCCAATTTCTCGCCCGGCCCCTTCGAGAACCGCTCCAGGGCGTTCAAATGTTGCTGCATCCGCTGAGCCGCGTCGGTCTCGGCCTGCTGCTGTTGAATCTCGCGGGCCAATTCGTTCATCCGCACCAGGGCCTCGCGCTGCTTCTCGGCCGAGTCGGCCTGCTCCAGATCTTTGATCCGATCACGAAGCCGGTCGAACATCGCCCGGGTCTCCTGAGTCAAAGCGGCGTGCTCGGGCTGTTCGGCCCGGCGTTCGGCTTCCACCCGCAGGGCCTGGAGTTGCTCTTTCTGCTCGTCGGTCAAGGCGGCCAACGTCCCGCTTCCGGCCGCCGCGGGCGAGGGCCCCAGGGGCTCCAGCAGCATGGCGGCCAGCACCGCCAAGGCCAGCGGAACCAGCGGGGCGGCCAACGACTTTCTCCAACCCAAGCGGAATCGCTCGGTCAGGTCGATGCGTTCCAGCCGGCTGACGGCGTCGGCCATCAGGGCCGCACCGGCCGGCGTGGCTTGCGTGGCATCGTCCAAAGTCAGGGCACTGCTGATCCGCTCGCGGAGGCCGAACCTGCTGTCCAGCTCAATGGCCGCACTCGACAGCGAAGGCCGCGTGGCCCAAGCCCACACGCTGGCGATCAGCACTCCCAATCCCGCGGCGGCTGTCAGCCAGACCCAGGGCTCAAGGCCACTAAAGGGCATCAGCCGATCGATTGCCAAGCCCACGGCAGCCACCATCAGGCACACGGCCACACACCCGCCCACCAGACCCACCCAGCGTTGCACGGTGAGATGACGGCGGACACGACGAACTTGTCGAGCGAGCGATTCCATGGGCCCAAATTCCTGACGGCGGGAGGATCAACACACAGGACCACTTCCCTCAGTTTACCGCCAAGGGGGGCCCAGGTCCAAGTTCAGGACGCCCTCGGCGCGGGAAATGTTCCCCCTCTGGCCGCTTCGATGCCAAGGGCGCCGGGGCCGATCGACGCGATCCAAGCCACTCTCTTGAGGGATTTCTGGAGCGGATTGGCCGGCCATACGACTGAGATCTTCGGCATGATCCCCCCTGCGACCAACCGACCCGCAATTGCCGAGGAACCTCCGCCGATAGTAAACTCAAGTGAAGATAGCCGACGACGACGTTCCTTCCGCACCACCATCCGTTTGGCCAGGTTCCCCGATGAGCTCACCGTCCGCCGGCCCCATGGCCGCCGACCAGGGTCCGAGCACCGATCACGAACCGCGGCTCCAGGCCCCCGCGGCGGCCTTGCCGTTTCGGGTCCGCTGGCCGTTATGCATCTCGTTCGTGGTGATCCACCTGTTGGCCTTGTTGGCCCTGGTGCCATGGCTGTTCAGTTGGACCGGCGTCGTGCTGTGCGTTCTGGGCCTGTACGTGTTTGGCACGCTCGGCATCAATCTTTGCTTTCACCGGTTGTTGACCCACACCGGCTTTGTGGTGCCCAAGTGGCTGGAAAGATCGTTCGCCATCCTGGGCGTGTGTTGCTTGCAGGAGGGGCCGGCTCGCTGGGTGGCCGTACATCGCATGCACCACCAGCACTCCGACCACCGCGAGGATCCCCACAGCCCGCTGGTCAACTTCTTCTGGGGCCACATGGGCTGGTTGATGGTCGAGAACCGCACGACCGACAGCCTGCCGATGTTCGATCGCTACGCCCCAGACCTCATCCGCGATCCGTTCTACCTGTGGTTTGAACTCAAGATGCGGTGGATTGTGGTCTACATGCTGCACGCCTTGCTGTTCTTTCTGGTCGGCTTCGGCATTGGCTGGGGCACCAGCGGGCAAGCTATGGAGGGCCTGCGGTTCGGGCTCAGCCTGTTGGTCTGGGGCGTGATCCTCCGCACGGTATTGGTCTGGCACATCACCTGGAGCGTCAACAGCATCACCCACATCTGGGGATATCGCAATTACGAGACCCGCGAGAATAGCCGCAACAACTGGTTCGTGGGCTTGGTGAGCAACGGCGAAGGCTGGCACAACAACCACCACGCCGAACCTCGCGCCGCGGCGCATGGCCATCGCTGGTGGGAATTCGACCTCACCTGGATCACCATCTGGGCCCTGGAAAAAGTTGGCCTGGCCAAGAACGTGGTCCGCCCCAAGGCCTATAAGCCGGCGAGCTAAGCCCCTGCTCTCGGAAGCACTCGGCCCCGGTACGGCCATGACTCACGATACTGGGCTCTGGGGCACATTGCTGCTGGGCGCGCTGGTCGTCACAGCGGTGGAAGCCTGGGGCTTGCGCCGTGGCGGACCGCCTGCCCAGCAAGAACCCCGCGGCCAAGCGTCGGGCGTGGCCTTGCGAATCCTGGCGGCCGTGTATTTTGCCGTCATTCTGCTGTGGCTGGCCCAACCCGCTTGGCTGGCCGCGACAGCTTGGCCTCTGAACCCGGCGACTCGCTGGTTCGGCGTGGTGGTCCTGGCCGCTTCGCTGGGGCTCAAGATCGCCGCGATTCGGGCGCTCGACCGCGGTTACGGCTGCCGAATTCATCCGGCCGCTGGCGAACACGCGACCTTGGTCACCTGGGGCCCATTCGCCTGGGTCCGCCATCCGCTGTATGTTTCCTTCACGCTGGATGTGCTGGGCCTGACCTTGGCGACGGCCAACGCAGCGGTGCTTGCAGCGGGAGCCCCCGTGGTTGCGATTCTGGTGCTGCGGGCTCGCGGCGAAGACCACGCCCTCGCCGCCCGCTTTCCCGACGAGCATCCGGTGTATGCTCGAAACGTGGGCGGATTTTGGCCGCGGTTCGGAAAATCTCGGTAGTCGGCCTGTTCGAAGCGCGTTTCTGGCGGGCTCCCGCACGGTTCACACGTGTCCCATCTTTATTCCCTGCACCCCACATCCGCCATGGACGACTTTTCGTTTGTCTGGGAGAGCTTCGTCGCCGGGATTGTGGCGAGCTTCGCCTGTGGGTTGGGGGTGCTGCCCTTGGCGTGGCGGGGCTGGGACCCCAAACGGCACATCGGCCTGGCCTATGGGTTCAGCGGTGGGCTGATGATCGCGGCTTCGGTCTACAACCTGCTGCTGCCGGCGCTCACGCTAGGGGGCGCTTCGGCGCTGCAACTGCTGCCGATCCTCAAAACCCTGGCGGGTCTGTTCGCCGGCTGCCTGATGATGGCCTGGATTCATCGCCGGCTGGATCACGCCCATCGGCCCTCGGTGTGGACCAACGCGATTGGCGGTCGGGTGTCGATGATGGTCTTTGTGGCGATGACCATTCACTCGATTCCCGAGGGCCTGGCCGTGGGCGTGGGCTACGCCGCCGAGACCCACGACACCTTGTTGCAAGGGCTGGGCTTTTCAATTGCCTTGGCCATTGCCATTCACAACATCCCCGAAGGTCTGGCCGTGGCCGTGCCCCTGCGGGCCGACGGCGCAAGCCTGACCAAATGCTTTTGGTTGGCCGTGGTCACCAGCCTGCCCCAACCGCTGGCAGCCGTGCCGGCCAGTTTGATGGTCTGGCTGTTTGAACCCCTGATGGTGCCGTTCTTGGGCTTCGCCGCTGGAGCGATGATGTTCTTGGTGATTGTCGAACTCATTCCCGACGCCCTCGAAACCCGCCGGCCACCCCAAATTGCCTGGGCCTTCATGCTGGGTTTCGGACTCATGCTGCTGGTACAAGCCGCTTTGTGAACACCTGCAACCGCAGTCAACGCAACGCCGCCTGTGCTCAATCGGCCAAGTGCTTGGCAAAAAACTCCTGGACGTGCTGCCACATGGCCTCGCTCAACACATGCCCGGCACCATCTTCAATGAACCAGGTGAACCGATCGGCCGCGCCCGCCGCCTCGTAGGCCCGGCGGATGGTCACCATGGCTTCACGAACCTCGGCAATCGGCGAGCCGTGATCGTTCTCGCCAAAATTCAAATGCAACGCCCGCGGGGCAATCAGGCCGCAGACGTCGGGCGTATCGCCGAATTGCTCCAGTCCGGGCACGAAGTTGGGAAAGCAGTGCAAAATTTTGGTGCGATGAATCGCGGCATACGTCGGCAAGCAGCAATTGCCCACCAGGCATTTTAACCGTGGCTCCCAGGGCCCCACCAACCACGTATGGGTTGAACCCATCGAATGCCCGTAACACCCAATGCGATCGGCCCGGACCTCAGGCCGCGCGACCAGCAGATCGATCGCCCGTCGCATATCCAGGATGTTTTTCCAGGCCATCGAGCGGCCAGCGACCACAGCCTTGAGGAACTCGAACCGCTCGTAATTCCCGCCGCGAAGTTTCTGCTCGGGGTCTTGCCGTTCTTCAAAACACTGGGCATCGGGACACAGCACCACATAGCCCAGCCTGGCCAGGGCCACGCCAGTGTGATGCATCGGGTTGCCGGCCAGGCCGGCGGGTTCGCTCTTGCCCAGGTGATACTCGCCATTGTGCTGATGCCACACCGCCACGGCCGCCGCCGGCCGATTGGCCGAGACTCCGTCGGGCACCAACACCAGGGCGGCGATCCGTTCGCCGGGTTCAACGTCGTAACTCACCCGCTCCAGCCGATAGCCGTCCTTTTGGGTCGACTCTTCCAGCTTGGCACGCAGGTCGCCGCCCTCGGGCCAGGGGCCGCCCAGGCACCGTAAAAGTTGAGCGCGAAAGTCCGGGGCCTGCTCGGGTTCGGCCGCTTCAGTGCCCCAGGCCGAGGCTCCGGCCGAGGCCGTCAGCCCCGCCGCCAAGGCAGCCGACGTTTTCAGAAACCCGCGCCGATCTGGTCCGCTCATGATTTCATTCCTACAAACGGTCTGAGAAAGCGCCCCGCATCAAGCCGCCTGGCGATTGACCTCTTGATCCCTGCGCAATAATGCAGGCGAAATTCGTGACACCCGTGCCGTTCCTACTGATCCTTGCGCAAGACCGCAAACCAAACTCGTGGCACTGGTGGCTTGTCCACCAGTGTGTGGCTGACCAAACTCGCGGCACTGGTGGCTTGTCCACCAGTGTGTGGC
>JBJHDE010000405.1:0-5515 GCA_050486385.1 Planctomycetales bacterium
TCCAGCACCGCCAGCCGCATCACGCCGGACACCATCGAGTCGGTCCAGAACAGGTTGTCCTCCTCACGCACCGGCCATGCGGTCCGGGCGCGGCTGACGGCCTCGCCCAGACCCCGTCGTTCGTCCGGCGACAGCCCCCGCTGGGTGCATTGGCGGAGCACGGCCCGAGCCGGAACGCTGATGGTGCGGCAGTTCGAGCAGCCCCAGCATCAGGACCTGATGTTGCTGGTCGACCTGTGGTTTCCGCCGCGGGCGGATCGGGTGGATCGCGAGGCGGTCGAGCGGGCCGTGAGCTTTGCCGCCACGGTGGTGGCCGATCTGGATCGGCGGGGCAGTGCCCAGGCCGTGTTGGGGCTGACGGCGCCTCGGCCGTTGGTCCTGGGCGGAGCGGTGACCCGGGGACTGTTGGAAGACTGGCTGGGACGGTTGGCCACCGCCCGGGCCAATGACGATGGCCAGCGATTGGTGCGGCTGCTCAACGAATGTGGGCCGCGGTATCGGCCGGGACAGCTTGTCGTGTTGGTCACGACGCGACCGCTCGATCCCGAACGGCGTCGGCAGGCGGAAGACCCCTTGGCCGATGTGCCACAAAACTCGCCGGCCGCGGAACTTCTGGGGCGTGCGGTGTGTCTGGATGCCGGAAGCCTTCAACTGGAGGAGTACTTTGTCGTCCCTCATTAGCGCAACGGCCAGCCAGCAGGATTGGGCCTTTGACGACACCCACGAGGGCGAGCCGTTGGTCTCGCCTTGGGCCAGCATTTGGTCGCGAGTCGCCCCGCTGCTGAGCCCCCGGCGGTTGGTCGCCGTGGTGATGATTGTGCTGGTGGCCAGCTACGTGGGCGTGGCCTGGAACTACGCGGCCTTTGATGTGCTGGTGGCCGCTGTGGTGCTGACGGCGGCCCTGTGGACCCGCGACCTGCGGCAGTGGATTGGCGCAGCCATCGGCTGCGGACTGATGGGCGTGTTGGTGGTGATCCGCGGTTCGATCCTCATGAGCCAAGGCATGCCCAACATCGCCATTTGGGGCGGGCTGTACTTTCTGCTGGTGGGCGCCATCGCTGGCAGCCTGTGGGCCTGGAATCGCCGTCGGCAGGTGGCTGGCGATGTTGAGGTCATCACCCCCATGGACCGGCTCGACGAGTTTGGCTTCCTGGCGGTGCTGATCCTGATTTCCATTGCCGCGGCTGGCTACTTTGGCCTGGCTGGCGCGGTGCTGGCCGTGGGCGGCGTGGTGGCCTGGAATCTCCGCGGTTACCGCATTGCCACGCTGTCGGTGCTGTTCGTGGTGTGGCTGGTGCTGCTGTTCAATGTCTCCAGCCGGCCCACGACGTATGCCTCGCTGTTTCTCACCGCCGAGCGGGTCGAGGCGATCGCGCCCGGCAAGTCGGGACTGCCGGCCCCGTGGCAGGGCTTGATCGACCAACCCGTGCCGCGGTTCACGGCCAGTGGGTTGGCGGCCTTCGAGTTTCCGCTGTCCGAGGAGGTGTTCCTCGAACAGTTGGAGGTCGCCCCGCAAGTGGTCTCGGCGGATCGCCCCGCCTACGTGGTGCCAGTCAAGTCGCTGCCGGGCACGCTGCCGCTGGTGTACTGGCAAGCCGTGGACGCCCGCGAGATTGTCGACGGCTACGAGGCCGAAGTCGTCACCGATCACCATCGGCAGCGGCTGGTGTATGACCGCCGCACTGGGGTGGTGCATCTGACCAGTCTCTGGAGCTTCCGCGGCGAAGCCGCCCCGTGAGCTGAAGACTGGCGGGTCACAGCAGCTTGATGAGCTTGACGACCTCGTCGAAGGTCAGGTCGTCGCGGGTGGGCACAATCAAGTAGCTGGCCGGACGGGCACAGCAGTCGAGAATGATCTGCGTGTCGTTGGGCACGTCGAAGCCCTTCTCCTGCGGCGTATGGCCGTGGACCAGGATCTTGGCGTTCACCTTCTCGGCAAAGGCGTGGGCGTTCTCGGGTCGGTAGTCGCGGCCCCAGACCATCTCGAAGACGTCGCTGCCTTCCTTGAAGTCGCTGGGCGAAAGGTCTCGCGTAAACACCTTGGCATCGAAGCCCCGCGAGTCGCTGTCCTTGGGGGCCGAGTGGCACACGAAAATGCCGCTGGGCATCCGCACCGCCAGCGGGCAACTGCGGATAAAGTCCATGTAGGCCTCGCGGACCTTCTCGGCCGCCCCGCCGTACATCTCGTTGATGCCCAACCGGAACATCAGGTTGAGCATCTTGCCGACCTTGAGGATCGGATACTCCGTCAGCTCGGCCAACTCGTGATTGCTGAGGATGAAGTGAATCCGGTCGCCGTAGGTCGCCTTGAGCCGGGCGACATCTTCAAGCATGCCATGCGACATGCACCCGCCGTTGGACGGATAGGTCGGCCCGCCGTGGCAGACCTCCTGCAGGATCAAATGCCGGCGGGGGTGGTTGTCCAGATCCGCGATCTTTTTGATCTGATTGAAGTTGCGACGATGACCGTGCAGGTCGGCGGTGATCATCACATCGTCGGCCTCGTCGTCAGTAATGACATCGACGTTGCCCTCCCGACACCCGCAGTCCCAGTTGAGTTCCGTGGCCTTCTTGAGGGTCGAAAGAACCTCGTCAATGAATTCCGGACTGGCGGTCATGGAGGTGGCAGGGCCAAGACGGCCGCACTAGCGGAAGCGGACAGGAACCGTGGGGACGCGCGACTTCCCCCCTCCTTTACCCATCCCTAGGCCATGAAGAGGCGAGAAACTCAGCGGCATGGCCCACCGACTTTCTTCTTGGAAACGTGTGGCCGCGAAACCCTCACGCCATGCGCTTCTTGACGCGGGCCGCGAGGCGGTGTCAGACGAGCCGCACTCACTATAAACCGCCGCTGGCCTGATCGACAAGCGCCCCGTTGGGCTTCAACCCATCCGGTTGGCAGCGAAAAGTGGCATTGTGCCGGAGCGGTCGGCCTTGCGGATCGTCGCGGTGGTCACGGTGCGGGCAGCGACGGGGATTCCACCCAAAGTGTCTGGCGTGCTTCGCCCCGCATGACCCGCCCCAATTTCCGCCACACTCCCCGACCCGCGGCGATGTCTCGCTACACAACCCAAGCCAGTGGTGGCTTGTCCACTGGAGTTCTGCGCACTGCTGCGATTGGCCCCGGCGGTCTGGCTTGATACCAGAGTCGTTTGCCAAGCTCGATCGGCCCAGCTCCATCGGGCGTGGTCGGGCGAACCCTCAGCCCCAGGCCCAGGGGGCCGCCGCGCGACGCAGCCCATCGGCCCAGCCTTCCACCAAAATCCCCATCTGCACGAAGCGGTCGATTCTGGCCAGACTCGCTTCGCAGCACTCGATGGCTTGGGCCAGTGCCTCGCCCCCTGGGGGATGGGCTCGCAGCCGGTTGAGCCCTTCGATCAGGGCCGCGTCGCCGGTGGTGACCGCCGCATCGTGGCTGTCCCGCAGGGCCTGGCGATACAGCTCGGTCGCGAAACCCACAACCTGCCGCAAGCGCAAACGGCGGCGGGCGGCGTCTTTGCCCACCTTCTCGACAAAGGCCAGGACCTCGGTGATCAGCGAGTTCACATCCAGCCGGGGGGCCGATAGCCGCTCGAACAGCCCGCGGCGGAACTCCCACAATTCGGGATCAGCCAGGGCCACCGCCTGAGCCAGGCTGCCCCCGCTGTGAGCCGCCAGCCGTTGGGCCTCGTCGGGGTCGTTGGCCACCCCCTGGGCAATCAGCAGGCCCGCCAGGACTTCAGTCTCCAGCGGTTGAAAGCGAATCAACTGACACCGCGAACGGATGGTGGGCAATTGCTTCTCGAGGGCCGTACTCAACAGCACGATCACCGAGCCCGGCGGCGGCTCCTCGAGGGTTTTCAGCAGGGCGTTGGCCCCCTCGACGTTCAGAAAATCGGCATCGTCCAGAATCGCCACCCGCCGGTCGCCGGCAAAGGGCCGCAAGGCGATTTCGTGGCAGAGGCCCTCGCGATTGCGTTTCTCTTTGTTGCCAATCAACAGGGCGATGGGCAGTTCGTTCTTGTCGTCGGGTTTGCGGACCAGGTGCAAATCGGGATGGGTCCCGGCCAGCACTTGCCGGCACACGGGGCATTGTCCGCAGGGATCCATGGCCTCGGCGGGCCGCAGGGGGCAAAACAGCGTCTGGGCCAGTCGCAGGGCAAACGCCCGCTTGCCCACGCCGTCGGGTCCAACAAACAAAAAGGTGCTGGCCAGGCGCCCTCGAGCAATCGCCCGACGGAATTGCTCGACGACTCGGTCGTGTCCTTCCAGCCCCAACCACGCCATGCGGGAACCTTTTGCCGCGAGTGTCCTGTGCCCGTACCCACGGCAGTTTAGCAGCAACCCGCCGGCCGTGGCAGTCGGCGAGTCGCCTTCGCGGGTCGGTCACGGGTGTGTTGCGGCGCCCTGGGCTTCGACTAGCATGGCAGGCCTGGGGCGTGCCGAACCGCCCCGCTTGATCGATTGCCCGCAGGTGGAGTTGATGCCGACCATGGCCAAGGCTTTTTCAGGGATCGTGGCCGGCACGATCGCGGTGCTGGGGTTTGTCGTTGCGCCGGCGGTGGCTGACGCCCCGCGGCGGCCGAACATCGTGTTCATCAACGCCGAGGACATCAGCCCGCACCTGGGCTGTTATGGCGATGCCCAGGCCAACACCCCGGTGATCGACGGGCTGGCGCGGCAGGGGATTGTCTATCGGCAGGCCTTCGCCACGGCCCCCATCTGTTCGCCTTCGCGGTCGTGTCTGGCCACGGGGCTGTATGCCACCAGCCTGGGCACGCAGCACTTGCGGTGCGAAGTTCGCATCCCCGACGCGGTACAACCCCTGGCGGTGCGGCTCCGCGAGCTGGGCTACTTTTGCACCAACACCGGCAAGACCGACTACAACTTCGATCCCACCGGCATCTGGGACGCGCACAACCAGGAACTGGCCCCCTGGCGAGCCCGCGCCGAGGGCCAGCCGTTTTATGCCTTCATCACGATTGGGCAGACCCACGAGGGCCCCACGAACAACGCCGATCGTCTCCGCGAAGCGACCGCGGGGTTGAGTGACGACCAGCGGGCCGATCCGGCCAAGATGCAGATCCCGCCGTTTCTGCCCGATACGCCCGAGATGCGGCGGATTGTGGCGGGGCTGTACGATCAGATCACGGTCTTCGATCAGCGGGTGGGGGCGATTGTCGAGGCCCTGCGGGAAGACGGCGATTGGGACAACACCGTGGTGTTGATCTTCTCGGACCATGGCAATGGGCTGCCGCGCTACAAACGCTGGCTCAACGACACGGGGCTGCGAGTGCCGTTGGTGGTGTGGGTGCCCGAGGCCTGGCGTCACCTGGCCCCGCACGAACCCGGCAGCCAGACCGATCGGCTGGTGAGCTTCGTGGATTTTCCCGCCACGGCCCTGAGCCTGGCCGATCATCCCACGCCAGGTCTCGAACTCGCCGACCCGCTGCTTGAGCGTCTCGATCGACGGCAGCCGGTAGTCGGCCGCCTGCTCGATTCCGACGATGCCGGAGGTGTCGAGGGTGACCCAGGC
>JBJHDE010000406.1:0-5512 GCA_050486385.1 Planctomycetales bacterium
CATCCAGGGGGTGTCGGAGTTCGTTCAGAAACAACTGAACAATTGTTTCACGTGAAACAATTCGTTTTGGGGTCCGATTCCGGGGACCGATTGCCGACACCAAACCTCACCCGGGGCGGCTGACCAGCCGGAAATCGAGCTGCCGCCGGGCCAGATCGACCCGCCCCACGGCGACGCGGAGGCGATCGCCGAGCCGAAAGACATTGGCCCGCCTGTTGCCGACCAGCGAGTGGGTCTCTTCGTCCAGGCGGTAGCGATCCTCGGGCAGGATGCTGACGTGGATCAGGCCCTCGGCTGGCAGTTCCACGCCTTGCACGAACAGCCCGAATCGCTCGACCCCGGTGATGACGGCGTCGAGTTCCCAGCCGCCACGGTCGTGCAGAAAGTTGAGCAACTTGAGTTTGGTCAGCTCGCGCTCGGCCTCTTCGGCCCGCTGCTCGCGCTCGCTGCAATGCTCGCCCAGGATGACAAGCTGTTTGAAGTGGTCTTCGGGACGCTCGCCGGCCAGGACCTGGGCCAACAGCCGATGCACGGTGAGGTCCGGATAGCGGCGGATGGGCGAAGTGAAGTGGCAGTAGCATTCGCTGGCCAGGGCGAAATGGCCTTCGGGCTCGGGACTGTAGATCGCCCGCTTGAAGCTCCGCAGCGTGGCGTAGCTGATCGCCCGCGACCGCGGATCGTGGCGGACCTGGTCGAGCAGGGCTTGCAAGGCAAAGCGGTTGGTCAGCGAATCGACCTTGAACCCCAAGTGTCGCACGAATTCTTCCAGGGCCGCCAGCTTCTCGGGGTTGGGCGGATTGTGGACCCGCCGCAGGAACGGAATCTCGCGCTTGGCCAGGTAGCGGGCCACGGCTTCGTTGGCCGAGAGCATGAACTCTTCGATGATCTGATGGCTCTCGGTCTGGACCACGGCATGCGCCCCGGTCACGCGATTGTCGTCGTCCAGATCGATCTTGAGTTCAGGAATGTGCAACTCCAGCGAACCCTGCTGCCGTCGACGTTTGCGGAGCACGCGGGCCAGGTCCCGCATGCGTCCCAGCAGGGCGTGGACCTCGTCGGGGCAGTTGCCACGAAACGCCTCGGGGTCGTCCAGGTAAGTATCGACCTGCTCATAACTGAATCGCTGGCGGCTGCGGATCGCTGAACGCTCCAACTCCACCGAGGTCGGCTGGCCCTCGGGCGTGAAGTGCATCCAGCAACTCAGCGTGTAGCGCACCCGGTCGGGCTGCAGGCTGGCCAGCCCGTTCGAGATGAGTTCTGGCAGCATGGGGATCACGCGATCGGGCAGGTACACACTGGTGCCGCGTTGCCGGGCCTCGCGATCCAGCGGCGACCGCGTGGGCACGAAATGGCCCACATCGGCAATGTGGACGCCCAACCGCCAATGGCCGTTGTCGTGGCGATCCAGGCTGATGGCGTCGTCAAAATCCCGGGCGTCTTCGGTTTCGATTGTCAGAGTGACTTCGCCGGTGCGATCGACGCGGTCGGGAGGCAGCCCGGCGTTCGACTCCCGGTCGAAGGCCTCGGCCTGACGTCGGGCGTCTTCCAGCACGTCGGGCGGAAACCGCTCGGGCAGGCCAAACTGACGCATGATGGTCAGCGTATCGACTCCGGCGGCGCCCCGCGGGCCCAGCACCTCGGTCAGTACGGCCTCGCCACTGTCGCGATGCGAGGGAAACCGCACAATCTCGATGACCACGGCGTCGCCGGTTCGCACCTTGTGGGTCTTGGCGTCCGGTACCGGCATGGGCTCGGCAAAGCGATCGCCATCGACCCGGACAAAGCTGTCGCCGGCCAGTTCAAAATAGGTGCCCACGAAGTGTTCGCTCTGCCGCTCGATCACCTTGGCGATTCGGCCAATCGGACCGCCAAAGTGTCGGTGCCGCCGGCCAGTCAGCATCACCAACACCAGGTCGCCCTGCGAGGCGTCGCGGGTGTCGCGGTCGCTGATGTGAATGTCGTCGCGGCGGTCGTGGTCTAAGGGCACGTCCACCGGACGCACAAAGCCACCACCGCGCGAATTGCGACGGAAACGGCCGACGATCTGCGCTTCGCTCCGAGCCGGCGTGCCGCCGGCCGGATGCAACACGTGATTGGCCCCATAAATCACCTGACCACTCTTGGCCAGCCGACGCACCACTCGGCGAAGGGCGGCTCGGTCCTCGGCCGGCACGTTCAACCGTTTGGCAATCACTTTCAACTTGACGGGCTGGTAGTTGGGGTCATCCACCAGCTTGAGGACGGCGTCCTCGAGATCCTGTCCACTCATTCGATGTTGGTACTCGCAGGGGTCGCATTCAACAGCCACAACGGCTGTGGCGACCCATCCAGAAAACTGAAAAAAAGCTTGCGGCTCCCGCCCGCGATTCCGTCGGATGGACGGAACCGGACAGGCCGCTTTCGGCCCTGAGCCCCCGCTAGGAGGTTGGCGAACCCAGCCCAGCGGAACCCGCTTGGCCCACGGGTGTTGCGTCGCGGTTTCCAGGTCGCTGGGCGAGGGGAACGCCTGGGAGCAGTCCCCTGCTAGGAAGGGGGTGCTCGCCGTAGGGCATCCACCAAGATGAGCCGATGCGACTCGTCTGGCCCAAATTTGGGGGGTCGCTGACGCGGGCCTTCAATGTGCTAAGGTTAGACAGCCGTCCCGGGAAAAGAAATGGTCGGCCGTGTCCCGCCCCCGACGATCGTCCATCCACGAGGTCCACTTTGTCTCTGGGGACCGAGCCAATTCGCAAGGTGAATGCCGACGACGAGGCCCTCGTCGTCCCGGGGTTCGGTGTGCGCCTGGCCCGTTGGTGGATTCGCTGTCGCTGGCTGTGCCTGGCCGTGGCCCTGGTGCTGGTCGTGGCCGCTTGGGTGCCCGCCCGACAACTGCAAATGGATCGGGCGTTGTCCACGATGTTCGCCCCGGACGACCCGATCCTCGAGCCGTTTGCGCGGCTCAAGCGGACCTTTGGCGGCGGGCAGGTGATTCTGGCGGCCTACGAGTTGGACGCTCCGTTGCCCATCGGCCAAGACGGATCGCCGTCGCGGCCCGAGGCCCAGGCGGTGCTCGATGAACTCGAGGATCTCCGCGAGCGGCTGGCCGCGGTCCAGGGTGTCGACGCCGTGTTGACGTTGACCGACTCGCCGGCCCGACGGGCCATTCTGGACGAAGACGCCGAGGCCTATCGCGCCCTGTTTGAAGGCATGTTCCTGGGGCCCGATCTGCGGACCCTGGCGCTGTTGGTGTTTTTGGACGAATCGCTGCCCACCACCGATGGCGCCCCCAACGACGCGCCCGAATGGACCCGCGCGGCGGCCGTCGAGGCCCTGCGGGTGGCCAGTCAGACGTTCGGCCGCGAGGTCTACCTGATTGGCGAGCCGGTGATCGTGGAAGACGGCTTCGCCTATGTGGCGATCGACGGGGCGCGGCTGGGTTGGGCGACCAGTGTGTTGCTGGGCCTGGTGATCCTGCTGGTGTTTCGCAGTCTGCGGTGGATGCTGCTGCCGCTGGTGATTGTGCAATCGGCCCTGATCTGGACCCAGGCGGTGCTGCACCTGGGCGCGTTTCGGCTGACGATGGTCAGTTCCATGCTGGCGGCCATTGTCACCGTGGTGGGCGTGGCGACCGTGGTGCATTTGATTCTTGCCTTCCGCGAACAACGCGATGCGGGCCGTCGCGGGGCCTCGGCCTTGCTGGCCGCCTCGGTGCTGTTGGCCGCGCCGGTGTTCTGGTCGCTGACGACCACGGCCATTGGTTTCATGGCGTTGGCGACCAGTCGCGTGGGCCCTGTGCAAAGCTTTGGCACGATGATGGCCCTGGGCACGGTCATCACCGGTCTGGCCGTCCTGCTGTGGACGCCGGGCGTGGTGCTGCTGGGGCGATTCGATCGCGATCCCCAACATCCCTGGGGCAACGTCGGCCTGAGTCGCGGGCTGCTGGCCCTGGTCGAGAGCCTCAATCGCCGGCCGTGGCTGTGGGGCACGCTGACCGTGGCCCTGGCCGCGGTCTGTGCGGCCGGCTATCCCCGCTTGCAGGTCGAGACCGACTTCACCAAGAACTTTCGGTCCGATACGCCGGTGGTCACCTCCTACCAGTTTGTCGAGACCCGCTTGGGCGGCGGCGGCGTGTGGGACATTGTATTGCCCATGGACGAGGGCCTCGACGACACGTTTCTCGAACGGGTCCGCGAACTCGAACAGCGGCTCCGCGACGAAGTCCCCGAGCTGACCAAGATCACCAGCCTGGCCGATGTGTTTGACGCCGTGGGCGAGTATCACCGGCTGACCTCGCCCGCCCGGCGTTTCATCGCGCGCTTTCTGACGCCCGAGCGCAAGCTGCGGATTCTTCAGAACCAGGCCCCGACCTTGGCCGAGTCGTTGATTGGCGACGACCCCATCGATGATGGCCGCTACTACCGCATCATGCTCCGCAGCCGCGAGCAGTTGCCCAGCGATGTCAAAGAGCGCGTCATCGCCCAGGTCGAGACCCTGACCCACGAGGTGTTTCCCGAGGGCGAAGTCACCGGCTTTTACGTGTTGTTGGCCTCGCTGGTTGAAAGCCTGTTGGCCGATCAACTGAAAAGCCTGCTGGTGGCAGCCATTGGCATTGCCCTGGCCATGACGCTGGCGTTGCGGAGCCTGCGGCTGGCGGTGATTGCCCTGGTGCCCAATACCCTGCCGGTGTTTGTGGCCCTGGGCGTGATGGGCCACCTGGGCCTGAAGATCAACATGGGCACGGTGATGATCGCCGCCGTGTCGCTGGGGCTGAGCATCGATAGCTCGATCCATTATCTCACCCGCTTCCGCCGCCACCTGGCCGCCGGGCTGGATCGCGATCCGGCGCTGGAAGCCACGCACCTGTCGGTGGGCCGATCGATCCTGATCAGTAGCCTGGCCTTAATCACCGGCTTTCTGGTCCTGCTGACCAGCGACTTTGTGCCGACCATTTACTTTGGCGGCCTGATCGCCGCGGCCCTGGTCGGCGGCCTGCTGGGCAACCTGGTGCTGCTGCCCTTGCTGGTCAAGTTGGTCTGGCCGGCCAGATCGCGGCCCCGCGCCTCTCGGGCGACGCGAACGCCCCAAACAACTCAGACGACGCCCGCGGGTTGAGTCCGCCGCCGGGATGACTAAGGTGGAGGTTCATCCACCGAGCATCCCCCGGAGATCCCGACGATGGCGCGTTTGTTGCTCGTGTTGCTCACGGTGTTGCTGGCGGTCGAAGCCTCGCGGGGCCCGCGGGCCGACGAGCCGGTGTCGCCTTACGACTTTCCTTTTGGTTACCCCGGCAAAGACTATCCGCTGGACGGCGGGCTCTATCCCTGGCGCTCGGCCGACTATATGCGGCGGCCACCGAATCCCAAGGGGGCGCTCAAGCGGGTGGGCCAGTATGGCCTGCGGCTGGTGCAGACCGATCGGGCCGCCGAGGCCGTGGACGACGCCACCAAGTTTTTGAAAGAGCACCCCGGCCTGCACGACGGCGAAGTCTACTTCATCCGCTCGCTGGCGCATACGCAACTCAATCAGCTTGACG
>JBJHDE010000407.1:0-5511 GCA_050486385.1 Planctomycetales bacterium
GCCGATCAAGACTGGCCCCGATCCCCAGTCCGACGGCCTGTACAGCGTGGCCTTCTCTCCCGACGGCCGGCGGGTGGTCGCCGGGGGGCTGGATGGGCACTGGCACCTGTTTGAGGTCGGCAAGAAAACGCCCGACCGCTCGGTGGAGGCCAGCGGCGACTATCTTTATTCGGTGGTTTACAGCCCGAACGGCCAGAAGCTTGTTACCCTCAGCTATGGGGGAGAGCTGGCGGTCTGGAACGCCGGCAATGGCGAGCGGCTGCACCATCAGCAATTGCCCCTGCAAGCGGGCTATCAGTTGGTCTATTCGCCCACCGGCGAGGAGGTCGCCGTGGCCGGCATGCATCGCGAGCATGCCGTGTTGCGGATTGAATTGCCGGGGCACGCCCGCTAGGCCCAGCGGGCTGCCCCAGTTTTTCGAGCCCCTGCCGCCCTTGACAGGGGGGCATGGCCCCTAAGAGAATGGAATGAGGAAAATCCCCGAGATTTCTGATGCGACAGGGAGTCTCGAGGGTCATTAGAAGTGTAGAGCGATCGTCCCTCTGGCACCCATTGGGTGTCCCCTTCGCCCCCACGCGAGAGTCTTGCGATGATGAATCCACTGACTCGCCTGCGCAGCCTGTTGGCCGGTCGCACGGGCCATACCGATCCGGCTAGCGACTCTCTTCCGCCGGAATCGGCGACCCTGCCCGAACCGCCACTCCCCGAACCATCACCGCCCGACGGAGCCGCCTGGTCCTCGCAGCCTGTGCCGCCGGGCCCCTGGCATGAGGAAACGACTGACCCTCATTCGGGCATGGAGCCGGAGGCCTACGAAGAAGAGGTCGAGTTCACCGTCACGCCGTGGGGACGGCTGCATCAGATCGCCTTCTCGGGTCGGGCTTACGATCGGGGCACCGCCGGCGGCACGTTGGTCAGTGTCATCCTGCACGGGGTGCTGTTCTTGCTGGTGGCCGAGATCGCCGTCGATGGCCCGGTGAGTTCGGCCGTGACCGAGCTGCGGGCCTACATGATCAACGAACAAGAGGAAATCCCCGAGCCCGAGCCGCTGCTGACGCTGGCCCCGGTGGACGAGGAGCCCAAGGACGACGTGTTGGCCAGCATCTCGATGTCGGCCGCCTCGGTGGTGGCCACCGAGCCCGATTTGCCGCTGGAGCTGTTGTTCCCCGAGGTCGACAATCCGCACATCAAGCTCGAACAGATCGAGCCCAAGGAGATTGCGGCCGCCGAGTTGGCCCGCGTCGTCGAACGGCCGGGGCAGGTGGGCGAGGAGCAGCTCTACTTAGAAGGGGCCGTCGACCGCATCACTCTCGAGATCATGGAGCGGCTGCACGACGGGCCGGTGCTGGTGGTCTGGCTGATGGACGAATCGATCAGCCTGGTCGATCAGCGGGCCGAAGTCGCCGAGCGATTGGAAAAAGTCTACGAGGAGATTGGCCAGACCAAGGATCGCCGCCGCGCGGGATTGCTGAGCGCCGTGGTGGGCTTTGGTCATCAGGTCAAGGAGCGCGTGGCCCCCACGACCGATTACGAGCGCGTGCTCAAGGAGATTGGCGATGTGAATGCCGATCCCACGGGCATCGAGAATGTGTTTTCCGCGGTGATTTACGCGGTGCAAAAGTATCGCCCGCTGATCTCGGCCGAGAAGCGGCAGATCATGTGCGTGGTGTGGACCGATGAAAGCGGCGACGACTATTTGCGGGTCGAGGAGGCCGCCCAGTTGTGCCGGCGATTCAAGGTGCCGGTCTACACGGTGGGACCGAGTTCGATGTTTGGCAAGCAGATTGGCACCATGGAGTATGTCGATCCCGAAGACAGCCAGGTTTACAATTTGCCGGTGTTTCGTGGCCCCGACAGCGCCTTCCAAGAGCGGATCAACCTGCCATTTTGGTTCAGCGGTTCGCAGCTTGACAACCTGCATGCTGGCATTGGCCCCTACGCCCTGAGCCGCTTGGCCATCGAGACCGGCGGGGTCTACTTCATTCACGACGCCGAGGCCGATCGGGCGCCCTTCCGCCTGGAAAACATGCGGGGCCTGCTACCCGAGTACGTCTCGGCCCAGGCCTATCAACAGTCGGTCGCCCGCAGCCCCTTCCGCACGGCCATTCGTCGGGCGGTCGAGATGAGCTACCAATACGAACTCAAGGGCACGCCTCAGTTGGAGTTCGCTCCGACCGGCCGCACCTATCAGACCGAACTGATCGAGGCCCAACAGACGGCCGCCTACAATATCGCCCGCATCGAGCAGATGCTGGCCGTGTTTGGTCACAAGGGCCTGGAAGAGCAATACGAGAACGAGACCAGCGGGCGGTGGCGGGCGTGGTACGATTTGAACTATGGCCGGCTGTTGGCCGCGGCGGTGCGGAACAACGAGTACAATCTGGCCTGTGCCGAGATGAAAAACAAAGGCGCGGCCTTTGTCGATCAGGAGTCGAATCGCTGGGTGTTCCGCCCGTCGGACAAGTACCGTTCCACCAGCACCGAGGGCATGGCCAACGAGGCCCGCCGCCTGTTGACTCGTGTGATCGAGAATCACCCGGAGACCCCGTTTTCCGTGCTGGCCGAACGGGAGTTGCGTCACGGTTTTGGTTTTGAAGTCGACGAAACCTACGTGGCCCCACCCCCGCCGCCCGCCCCACGGCCGGTGGTCGATCCCAACAATCCCAATCCGCCGCCGCCACCTCCCCCGCCGCCCACCGGTCGTCGCGAGGAGCAGCTTCGGCAGTTGCAGCGGAAACCGCCGGACCAATTGCCCAAGCTCTGAGCCCGCGGTGCGAAAAACCCTTAGCACGCCCCATCCCCAAGCCGAGCCCGGTTCCCCCGGTCTCGGCTTTTTTTGTAGTGAAGTCAACAGAGGTGTCCGTTTCCGCCTTCACACGGGTGCCCTTGCCCCAACAAAAAGTCTGCCACGGCTTGCTGGCAAGCCGTGTGATATGCAGTTATACGTTGAGCAGTCGAGCCGAAGGGCAACCATGCCAGGTAACGTGAACGGCTTCCAGCACTGCTTGCCAGCAGGCAAGCAGTGGCACATTCGCGGCTCGGAGAAGCTCTTGGTGCATCCGTCAGGTCGGAACTGCCTTTACCAACGGATGCCGCTTGGCCGTTCTAATGTCGGTTTCGCGCCTTTCGCTGGCAGCCCTTGGAGTCAAAGATCCCGCTCGCCAGAACCCGTGCTCTGCTGAGTGAGAGTCCGTCGGCTTCAACTCGGGGAGGGGGCTCCGCGACGCCGGGGACGAGGGGAAGGCCGTCGGGCGCCGATGGCTTGCCGAATGACCGGCGCGATGCCGCTGGCCCACGGATTCGGCGAATCGCCCGCGAGCGCGAGGATGGCGAAGGGATGCTTGGTGGGGGATCGCTCGCTTGGGCGTCGATTCTGGGTGGTTTGGGGCAATTGGCGAGGGGCAGTCGGCGGTGCGGCGGACCCCTGCGCCGGTCGGGGGGCTTCCGTGGGGGTGCTACCTTGACACTCGTCGTCGCAAGTCGTACTGTGCGGGGGCTTTCAATGTGGGTTGGGGTGTGTCATGCGGCTTGATGTGGCGGGCGTGTTGGCGGGACCAGAGGTCAGGCCAGCGACAACCCACACGGCAAATGAGGCCAACCGGCGGCGAATTCGGATTTCAGGTGCTCATCCCGAGCGTGTCGGCCCCGCGAGGTGGCCCGCAGAATACGTGGCCCGGACCAGGGCGCGTGGCTCGGCGGTTTGGGTGCCCGCGACGGTGCAAGCGCCTTCGCGATGCGTCATTCACTCTCCGATTTGTAGACTGGACAAAGTGCGACGGTGGCGACGGAAACCCCTACCGTGGCGGTGGACCTGAACCGGGTCGCTGCCCATCTGAAGATCGAAGCGTGGCAGGTCGAACGAGTCGTTGAGTTGCTGGATGCGGACGCAAGCGTCCCGTTCATCACTCGCTATCGCAAGGACCAAACCGGCGGGCTGGACGAAACAGTCATCCGGGCCATCCAGCAGGCGGTCATCCAGGCCCGCGAGTTTGCCGAGCGGAAGCAGTCGATCCTTCGCTCGATCGAATCGCAAGGCCGGCTGACCGAGGAGCTGGCTCGGCGAATCGAGTCGGCCGCTTCGCCCCGGGTGCTGGAAGACCTGTATCTGCCATTCCGTCCCAAGCGGCAAAGCTTGGCCGCCGCCGCGCGCGAACGCGGCCTGGAACCCTTGGCCGACGAGATTTTCGAGGGCACCCTGCCGCCCGAGAATCTGGAAATCCGGGCGGCCGAGTTTGTGGTCGCCGACGATCCGACCAAGGCGCATTCGACCGATCAAGTGATTGATGGCGTGGGCCAGATTCTGGCCGAGCGTTTCAGCGAATACGTGGAGCTGCGGTCGAAGCTCCGCAAGATTCTTCGCCGCACGGGCCGCCTGGTCTGCGAGAAGGTCGACGGCGTGGCCAACGATCGGGCCCGCGAGTTCAAAGACCTGTTTGACTTCAAAGAGGCCATCGATCGGGTTCCGCCGCATCGCGTGCTGGCCGTCAACCGGGCCGAACGCAGCAAGGTGCTGCGGGTCAAGGTCGAGGCAAATCGCGACGAATTGCACGCGCAGTTGCTGGCCGAATGCGTGCCCGAAGAGCATCCCTACGCCGATTTGCTGGCCGTGTGCGCGGAAGATGGCCTGGATCGGTTGATCCTGCCCAGTCTCGAACGGCAGCTCCGTCGCGAACTCACCGAGCGGGCCGAGCAGCACGCCGTCGAGGTGTTCGCCCGCAATCTCCGCAATTTGCTGCTGCAACCGCCGGCTCGGGGTCACCGTGTGCTGGCGATTGATCCGGGCTTCCGCAGTGGCTGCAAGCTGGCCGCCTTGGATGAATGCGGCAACCTGCTGGAAACCGACGTGATGTTTCTGGTGGGTAAAGAGGAACGCAAGGCCGAGGCCGGCCCTAAGCTGGTGGCCTTGATTGAAAAGCACAAAATTGACGTGGTGGCCATTGGCAATGGCACCGCTTGCCGCGAGGTCGAGGCCCTGGTGGCCGAGGCCATCGCCGGCCCCTTGGCCGAAGCCCAACCGCCGGTGAGCTATGTGGTGGTCAACGAGGCCGGCGCGAGTTACTACTCGACCAGCAACACCGCCCGCGAGGAGCTGCCCGACCTGGACGCCACGGCGCGGGGCACGTTGAGCATTGGTCGCCGCTTGCTGGATCCGCTGGCCGAGCTGGTCAAGATCGAGCCGCAACACGTGGGCGTGGGCCTGTATCAGCACGATGTGCGACAGAAGCATCTGCACAAAAGCCTGGAAGACGTCGTCGAAAGCTGCGTCAACACCGTGGGCGTTGACCTGAACACCGCAAGTGCCGCGTTGCTGCGGTATGTGGCGGGGCTTAACAAACTGGTGGCCCGCAATGTGGTCGACCACCGCAAGGCCCACGGCCCGTTCAAGACGCGGAACGACCTGTTGCAGGTGGATGGCCTGGGCGAGAAGCGTTTCGAACAGGCCGCCGGATTCATCAAGCTGCCCGAGAGCGAGAATCCGCTGGATGCCACCTGGATTCACCCCGAAAATTA
>JBJHDE010000408.1:0-5501 GCA_050486385.1 Planctomycetales bacterium
TCACGGCGACCTGCCTCAACGCTCGCGCGATAGCGTGATGGCCCGCTTCCGCGAGAGCAAACTGCGGATTCTGGTGGCCACCGACGTGCTGGGCCGCGGTATCGACGTCACGGGCATTTCGCACATTATCAACTACGATGTGCCCCAGGACTGCGACGACTACGTCCACCGCGTGGGCCGCACCGGACGCATGGGCCGCAGTGGCGTGGCCTTCACCTTTATCACCCGCGACGAGGGCGAGCAGCTCACGGCCATCGAGATGCGCATCAACCGTATGCTCGAACCGTTTGTCATCGAGCTGCCCGGTCGGAAAAGCACAGCGACGGAGTCCGACCCCCGCGTCGGCCCGGTCGACGCGGCCGATCCCATCAATGGTGACCGTGCCGAGGGTGATGCCGCCGAGAGCCCACCGCCCGCCGAGAAGAAGCCCACGCCTTTTGGCCGCCGACGCAACCGCTATCGCAACGCGTTGTGAATGAGCGCGCGGCCGTTTGGTGCGTTGAGGAATCAACCCAACGGCTCAAGGGTGCAGATTTGGTGATTCTCAATCTGATGGCGAATCACCAACGGGTTCACCTGAAACTCGGCCGCCAAGAGTTCGACGCTGGCTTGCGGCAGATAGCCTGACACCCGTTGCGCGAGCGCGGTCGCGGGTGCCAGCAACTCGGCGGCGAACGCCCGAGAGGCCCGTTGCGGAAACGTCGCGGCACGGGTCAGGGCGCGGGCACCTTGGACCAATTGCCCTGTCACGGGAAAAAAGGCGGCCCGCGCCAAACGGAATCGCTCTTCCGGTGCTGAACGCAACCCAGGTGCGAACAGGGCTGGCGCCGCGCTTTGTGGGGCCAGGGCGATCACGCCATCCAGCGCGAAAGCCCCATCCGTGGGCCGGACCTGGTGGCCGTCCCAGCCCAGGTGATCCGTCAGGGCGGACCCCAGTGCGTCGAGCGGGTCCTCGCCACTGAGTCCCAGGATGTCTTTACGAACAAGTTGAGCGACCCGGTAGCCAAGTTCATGCGCCGTAAGGCCCTCGGGCACGTTCACGCTGGGTAACGCTTGACTGGGTGTCTGCGTTCCCGCAATCGCGTCCAGAACGCCTTCCATCCACTTCCATTGCTCGGCCAGTTTCGTACGGTCGCAGCCGTCAAAGAAATCTTGACGCAAATCGCGAGGCAGCCGCTGAATGACTTGCTCGACCAACGCGACCGTTGAATCGTTGGCTTCCTCCGGATCGTACGGGTCGATCCCCAGCGCGGCGAGCCTCGCGCAGAGTTCGGCTTCCGTGGTGTCCGCCGATTGAATGGCCTGCCAGGCCGTTTGAACTTGCCGAACCTCTTCGTTGTCGCCCAGTTGGTCGCTCAGGCGATCGAGCGCGGCTTGGATCAAATTGGCCAGTGCCAGTGCGACTTCGGATCGGGGGATCCGTACTTGGCCACGTCCCACGAAACGCAGCCTGGCATGGCCATTGGTCTCGGGATCGGCGTTCCAGTTGATCCCGATTGCATCATCATCGGCGGCCAAGCTCAGGTCGGGCAACGCGCCTCCTTCCCGAGCCGCGAGCAGGTTGTGACGCTGCATCCAGCCCCGCAGCCGAGCGGGCGCTTCGCGACCGCTGGGCAATGGAAGGAAAGCTGCCGATTCGTACAGCAAAAACCACCAATTCTCGACCAGCCAATTCACCAGGGGAAACAACGAGCCATAAATTCCCGTCCGCCGGCTGTCGCTTTGCCGGTCGATGGCCTCGGAGACGCAACGCTCGCTGATCGCGATTTCGAGTCGAGCCCACGAAGCGGCCAATACCTGATCCCGAACGCCGGGCGCGGCCTGCCACTCGAAGGAGAATTTCATGTGTCCCACTCCAGCCGATGTTCGGGATCATCGGGCCATTCGACGGGTTCCAGGCGATAACCTTTGTAAGTGCCCTGGGGACCGTTGATGTGACGCGCTTCGTACAACTCACCGTCTAACCATGCCCAAACGTATTTCGGAAAACCGCCTTCAAACACCCCGCTGACACACTGCCGGCGGATCCCCTCGCGGAGCGCTTGGGTGCATCGATCCACATCCTGGGTCAGCCGTACTTCGCAAGGCGTCGCATCGGATCGCAGCCGGCCTGGTCCCGCGGGACTCGGGTGATCCTTGTGCTCGGGACTCCCGACATAAGACACCCGTGCCGCGGTTTCCTCCGGGGAATCAGTGTCTGAGGGCCAAGCCCCAATCTTGCGCCGCTTATTGCGACTGAATCGCGACCTCATCGCTTGCCCCTTGGAGGCGCTTTCTGGTGCAAGGTGGAAGCCCGTTCCGAGCCACGCGACGAGACCGTGGCAGGGAATCTCCCTTCCTCCACCATACCGCGACACCCGCCGGGTCACCATCCAACACCCACTGCGGCGGGCGGATCAGATGCCGAGGAAGGGCTCTTGCTGGGTCATGCAGTGAAAGGCCCCCAGGCCGTCGACGAGTTGCCGCGCCGCGAGGCCCAGCACCTCGCGGCCAGGAAACACCTCGCGGAGGATGCGGAGCGCTACCTCGTCGGCCGGATCATCAAACACCGGCACCACCACCACGCGATTGCCAATATAGAAGTTGGCGTAACTGGCCGGCAGCCGCTGCCCGTCCAGCTCAATCGCCCGCGGCATCGGCAGCTCGATCACTTCCAACGGCTCGCCGTCCTGATCCTTGGCGTGGGCCAGTCGCTGGCGATTGTCGGCCAGCGCCGCGTAGTTGGCATCGCCGCGATCCAACTCCACGGCCGTCACCACGGTTCGCGGCCCGACGAAGCGGGTGATGTCGTCGATATGGCCGTCGGTATCGTCGCCCACAATGCCTTCGCCGAGCCAAATCACATGGGTCGCCCCCAGCATTTCGGCCAGCAGGTGCTCCACGTCACCGCGTGACAAGCCGGGATTCCGCTGGGCATCGATCAGGCACTGTTCGGTGACCAGCACCGTACCGCGGCCGTTGACATCAATCGAACCGCCCTCCAGCACCACGCCCGGCGAGAACACCCGCTCAATGCCCAGTTGCTCGGCCACCCGGCGAGCGACCTTGTTATCCAAATCGTAGGGCGGATATTTTCCGCCCCAAGCATTGTATTCAAAATTCACAACCGCTCGGGGGAGGCTGACGTTCGCTTCGCGGGGCGTTAAAAAGATCGGCCCATGATCTCGCATCCAGGCGTCGTTGGTCGGAATGCGGTGAATCCGCACGCCGGGCATATCGCCCACCAGTCGCGTGGCCGTATCGAAGGCCTCGCCATCGGCGACAATCTCCACGGCCTCGCCCGGCGCGAGCGTCTGGGTGAGCCGTTGCCAGACGCGGTCGATCTCCGAAAAGTCCGCGATGTGGGGCCAGGACTCGCGGTTGTGTGGCCACGAGAGCCACGTCGCCCGATGGGCCTCCCATTCGGCCGGCATATGGTAACCAAGCTGCCGCGGCGTACTCATGGCCATCCTGTTGATCCCAACCCAGGGCGACAAACGGGGCGTCTTACGGACCTCAAAAAATCAATTGTGAACACTGCAAAGGCACAGCGGGCTTTGGCAACCGTGTGTGACAGCGCCCGTCACCTGTTGGGGCGATCACACACCGCTTGTCCCACCGGCGGTTGACCGCGAATGCCCAGCAAGGCGGCGCGGCCGGGCAACGGGGCAGGGCGGTTAAATCAAGAACCGCTTGCCCAGCCCCTCGTAAGCATCGATGCGGCGATCGCGCAGAAACGGCCAGTGGGTGCGGGTCACGTCGATCTGGTCGAGATTGCACTCCACGACGATCAGTTCCTCGCCATCATGCGACCCGCGGGCCAGGATGTTGCCGGCCGGATCGACCAACACGGACGCTCCCCAGAATTCGATCCCGCCCTCGATGCCCACGCGATTGACCGCCGCCACAAACAGCCCATTGGCGATGGCGTGGCTGCGGATCATCGTTTCCCAGGCGGCGTGTTGGGCGGAACCATACTGCTGCTTGTCCTCGGCCAGCCAACCAATCGCCGTGGGATAAAACAGGATCTCGGCCCCGGCCAGTGCCATCAATCGCGCTGACTCCGGGAACCATTGATCCCAGCACACACACGAAGCCACCCGACCCACGCTGGTCTCAAACGCCGGAAACCCCAGGTCGCCCGGCGTGAAGTAGAATTTCTCGTAGTACAACGGATCGTCGGGGATGTGCATCTTGCGATACACCCCCGCGGTCGAGCCGTCGCGATCGAAGATCACGGCCGTGTTGTGGTACACGCCCGCAAACCGTCGCTCGAAGATGGAGCCCACCAGCACCACGTTGTGTTCGGCGGCCGCGGCGGCCAGGGCCTGACTTGTGGGGCCGGGGATAGGCTCGGCCTGGGCAAATCGGCTATGGTCTTCGCTTTGGCAAGGGTAGTGCCCGGCGAACAGCTCCTGCAAACAGACCAGGCTGGCCCCCTCGCGAGCCGCCTGGGCGATGAATCCCAGGGCCTTGTCGAGATTGGGTTGCTTGGCCTCGTCGCAGGCCATTTGAACCAGGCCCACCGTCACGCGACCACCGCGACGGGGCAGGGCAGAGGTGTTGGTGCTCATAGTGAGTCGATCGTATCCGGAGGCTCGGCGTGGACAAGCGGCATTCGGCAAATTCCCCTCGGGGGCTGATCATCACCGGCACCGACACCGAGGTCGGCAAGACCCACGTTGCCGCCGCCATCTGCCGCGATCTCACCGCCCAGGGCCATCGCGTGGGGGCCTACAAGCCCGTGGCCAGCGGGTGTTGGCCCGACCCCAACGGACAACTGGTCAGCGACGATGCCCAACACCTGTGGCGGGCGATCGGCCAGCGGGGGACCCTCGAAGCCGTCTGCCCACAACGGTTTGAAGCCCCCTTGGCCCCCCATGTGGCCGCGCGACGGGAGGGCCGCCGGGTCGATGTCCCCCTGTTGACCGATGGCCTGCGGGCGTGGACCGCCGACAGCGACATCGTCATCGTCGAAGGCGCCGGCGGCCTGCTCTCGCCCCTGGCCGACGAGGGCGTGACCCTGCTCGATCTGGCCCAACACTTCGGCTATCCGCTGCTGATTGTGTCCCCCAATCGACTGGGCACCATCAATCACACGCGGCTGACCATCGAGGTCGCCCGGGCCGCCGGCGTGGCGGTGGTTGGCATGGTGCTCAACACGCTCACGGCCCAACCCGATGCGAGCGCCGCGAGCAATCCCGCCGACCTTCAACAGTTCTGCGGCCTCCCCCTGTTGGCCACCCTTGGCTGGCGGAGTTCCCACTTCGACACCGCCGTCGATTGGTGGAGCCTCGCGGCCCCGTAGGGGACAGTTCCGGCGGTGGCCAAGTCACTCGGCGGGCTCGGGCAGGCGGTGTCGCTGAAAGAACTCCCACATCAAATCGTTGGCCGAGATCGTTTCGGTCGACTTGCCGATCAGCCCCACCGGCGGCTTGCGGCCCGGCCAGGTGTGGCCGCCTTTTTCGATACGAACCAGCACCACTTCGGCCCCGTTGGTGCCACCACCATAGGTCTGTCTC
>JBJHDE010000409.1:0-5489 GCA_050486385.1 Planctomycetales bacterium
GGACAGTTCATGATCTCGATGGGCATCATCTGCAATTCCCGCAGGGCCTGCCGCTTCTCGGAATCGGCCATCCCCGCACCGAGCTGCCGGATGCTGGTCTGCTCTATGTCGGCCAGAATGTTGTAGACCCAGCCACCGGGCTGCCGATCCTGGTAACCGCGATCCGGGTCGCCCAACCACTGCCAGCCCCAACCGTTGCTGGGAAAGTGATTGAACCGGCTTTCGTAGTTCAGCCAGGCGGTGCCAATGTTTCTGAGGTTGTTCTGGCACTGGGTCCGCCGAGCGGTCTCGCGGACACTGTTGACCGCGGGCAACAACAGCGCCATCAGAATGCCAATGATCGTGATGACCACCAGCAACTCAATCAACGTGAATCCAGGCCGTAAGGCAACTGGGGGAATTGTCATCGGAGCCAGCCAAGTTTGTGTTCAGAATTTCAACGACTGGTGAGTCGATAGGTGTACGACTCGTCGTCGTAATCGGTCAGGGATGTCATCTCGACACCCAGCACCGTGTCAGTGTTGTAACGCGCCGGCAGGTTCTGCCCCGACTTGGTCACCTCGACGCGATACACGCCCACGAAGATGCCGTAGTCCACGCCTTCGCTCACCGGTTGCACCGAGCCATGAGCATCGGTCGTGCCCTTGGCGGGTGGCAGGCCATCGGCCAAGAAGGCGTCGGGCACGAGCCGAACTTCGGCATCGCGGAGCGGTCGGCCATCCAGCAGGATCGTTAAGGCGTTGTCGACCCGCGCGCCGTCCCTCAGGATCTCCTGCAACCGAGCCTGAATCTCGTCTGCGGTGAGCCCACCGTCACCGTCGCTGTCGAATGTGGCCAGGTTGGCCGCAAGGCTCGGGGCCTGCTTGAGTTCCTCGGCATCCAAGCGGCCATCGCCGTTGGTGTCGTACAGTTCGATGGCTTTGGCCGCGGCCGTTCGCGGACTGAATTCCGGTGCCTTGGCGCGGTCCAACGAGTCGCACCCGGTGTTCAATGCCATCAGCGAGGCTGTGGCCAAGACCATGCCCATGGGCAATGCGCGCATTGCGAAATCGACTCCTTGCAATAAGTCAGAGACCGTCGGGGCACGAGACTCCCCCAGTCCGCCCAGCAGGCTATCGCCTCGTCCCATTCAGTGTGGGGCAGACCTGAAGCCGGTATGTGCAACATTCCCGACCGGCCACGCGATTCCCACCGAATCGCTAGCCTGATAACTACTTATTGTGACAGGCCGACTGGCCAAAAACAATTCGACCAGGCCGATCAAATGCCCGATTGTGGCTATTCTCGTGGGGAATCTGGCCCACCTAACACATCGTTGGTGGAGATTGCCCCCCCGCCCGGAATGGGCAACTCGAGCGTTTCCCCTCTCCCGCACGTACCCACTTGTTGAAAGACGCCGCCTTGCGGGGCCCCGTGAACCTCCACAACATCCGCCCCCAGGTCGACGAGCCAGACCTCAGGGACGCCCGACTGAGCATAGAGCGGCAGTTTCAGCCGGCGATCCGTAGCGGCCGAGGTGTCGGCCACTTCGATGACCCACCAGACATCCGCCGCTTCGGGATGACGATCGCGGTAGTCGTTGGCCTGGGGTTTAAGCACGATGAGATCGGGTTGCGGCTCGCTGAAGGCGTTCAACCGCAAGGGATTTTGCACACTGACCACGCCGGCGGGGCCCAGCCGTTGGACAAGTTCGCGGGTCAGCCAGTTGACGCACCCCGCATGTCGGCTTCCGATCGGATTTATCGCGACGATGGCCCCATCCAGCAGTTCGAGTCGTTCTCCGGGATCGAGAATGCCGGCTTCGGCCATGCGATAGAACTCATCGACCGAGAACCGGCGTCGCTCAGGTTCGAGGGTCATGGGTTGGTCTCCGGGTCGCAATGCATGGAGAGTCGCGCGAAAAAAGGCCCGCACCGCCGGAGCGGTGGGGCCTAGGGCCGGTGGTAAGTCATGGCCAGTGAATCTTGGCCAATGGATCCTGTCCGCCCCGGGGCGATCAGGCGTTGACGGCCAGTCCGCTACGGACGCCTTCCAACTGCCCGGCCGAACCGAGCTGGTTGTTCTTGTGGATAATGTACTCGGCGTAGGCCTTCATGAAGGGCTTGCCGGGCGTGCGGGGATCGAAATCCGCGGGGTGATCGCGGAAGCATTCGCGATAGACCGCCGCCCAGATCAGCCGTCCGTCGGTGTCGATGTTCACCTTGGTCACGCCCAACTTGGCGGCCGGCAGGTACTGGTCCTCGGGCACGCCGCTGGTGGCCGGCAGGTTGCCACCGGCGTTGTTGATGCGGGCGACCCACTCGGCCGGCACGCTCGACGAGCCGTGCATGACCAACGGGAAACCGGGCAACAGTTGTTGGATCTGCTGAATGCGATCGAAGTGCAGCCCCTGACCGCCCTGGAACTTGTAGGCCCCGTGGCTGGTGCCGATGGCCACGGCCAACGAGTCGCAGCCGCTCCGCTCGACAAACTCGACGGCCTGATCCGGGTCGGTCAGGCAGGCGTGATCTTCGCTGACTTCGATGTCCTCTTCGACACCGCCCAGCATGCCCAATTCGGCCTCGACCGAAATGCCCTTCTCGTGGGCCCGTTCGACCACGCGGCGGGTGATGGCGATGTTCTCGTCAAAATCTTCGTGCGAGGCGTCAATCATCACCGAGCTGTAGAAGCCCGAGTCGATGCAGTCGTAGCAGACCTCTTCGGTGCCGTGATCCAGGTGGACCGCGAAAATCGCCTCGGGGAACACATCTTCGGCGGCCCGGATCATGGCTTCCAGGAACCGCTTATCGGTGTACTTCCGCGCCCCACGGCTGATCTGAATGATGAACGGAGCGCTGTTGGCGGCATCCGCCGGCTGCTCGTTCGAGTCGGTCTTGCCCAGATTGCCGCGAAACAGGCCAATGGCCTGCTCGAGGTTGTTGATGTTGTACGCCCCAACCGCATACTTTCCGTAGGCGTGGCGAAACAGTTCTTTGGTGGTGACAATCATCGTGTTGGTTGCCCCGACGGACAATTTGTGGAAAACGGCCTCTCTGACACAAACAACGATTTTGCCGCCGAGTTTAACCATCTCGCCCCACCCGTGAAAGGCGGTTCCCGGCGATGCCCCAGGTGTTCGACGACGAAAACTTGCGATTCCACTACCCAGACGGATGGGTCCTCGAGCGGGAAACCACCCCCGAAGGCCGGCTGAGCGTGACCGTCTTGTCCGACGATCAGGCGTTTTGGACGGTTACGACCTATCCGCCCGAGGAGCCCGCCCGCCGCTTGGCCGATACCGTGTTGGCGGCCATGAACGAGGAGTACCCGGGGCTGGAAAGCGACCCGATCGAGGGGGCCATGATCGCTGGGCAACCGTCGTTGGGCTACGACCTGAACTTCTGGTTCCACAACCTGACCAACACCGCCTGCATTCGGGTGGCCAGCACGCTGGGGGCGCAGTTCGTGGTGTTCTGGCAAACCGGCGATCATGAACTGCCGCGGGTGGAGCCCGTGTTCCGCGCAATGACCGAGAGCCTGCTTCGCGAATCGTGCGGGGGTCGCGGCGAGTTGCCGTGAGCGTCCGCCTACGGCAAGCGTCGAGTGGGCGATCAGTCCCACCAAAACGTTTCGGCGTCCTTGAGGGCTGCCTGGCGGGTGGCCGACAGCTCGGGACTGTTCTCGGTCTTGGAGATGACATCCCAGGGATTGATGTCGACGCCGCCGCTGGCGCTGATGATCCAGGTGCGGCCCTTACGCAGCACCGAGGCTTGCGAAGGGACACTTCGCGGCACGGGATACTCGGTGGTCTCGTAGCCGTCTTCGCCAGTCAGGTAGGCCAACTCGAGGCCGGTCACTTCGGCCAGCCGATGCTCGTGGATCAGGGCGGCCACCACGGCCAGGTCCATGGCGTTGCGGAGTTGGCCGAAGATCGGTAGTTCCTTAGCCAGGGCCTCAAACCTATTGGTCATGGAATCGGCCCAGCGTTGTGCGGCCGGATTGGCTTGACCCGTTTGCGTCCGCTGGCCCTGTTCGTCGAAGAAGCTGTCTTCGGTCATGACCTTGACGCCGGGCCCGCGAAGTTGCCAGGCATCGCCCTCGGGCGTGCGGAGCAAGCTCTCGTAGTTGGTCGTCATCCACCACCGCGGAAACAGGTTGCCGGTGCCGCTGGTCATTTGCAGAAAGCTGGGCATGCCGCGGACGGGAGCCGGCTCGAAGCCCATCGCCAAACGCTTCATGCGGTAATCGGCGGAGACCAGCACCCGAGCAAAGTGGCTCTCTTCGGGCAGTCCCTCCAGACGAATGACCTGGGGGCCCAGGGCCTGTTCGATGCCCGCGGTGGTCTGAGCGGCATTGCCAATCTGGCCGCCCAGCGTATTGACGAAGGCCTGCAACTGCTGCATGCCTTCGGCGGTGGGATCGATTGAACAGGTCATGGGGCGGCGGACCTGCCCGCCGGCCGCCCGCAAGGCAACCGCCAAATCGTCCAGCATCATCACCGGCTGGCCGGTGGTTTGGCCGACGATGGCCCCCTGGTCGCTGATTGTCCAGCCTTCGGCGGGCCCCGCCAGAATGATGTCGCCGCCGTCGCGATCCACAAACACATACTCAATGCGTTGCAGACCCGCCATCAGCAAGGCGGTGTCGGGGGCGCCCTGGTCGGCCGCTTGGGCCTGTTGCACGGCCTGGATCAACCCCCGCAGGGACACCTTGCGAAGCTTGCTGGCAGGTGCCAAATCGTCGTCGGCAGGGCGGAGGGCCTGTCGGAGTGCCTGGTTGAGCTGCCGCGATTCGTCGACCGTGGCATTGGCCAACACACCGTCGGCATTGATGGACACACCGCCCACGGCGCTGGCCCCAAAGCCACCTTGCGCCCAGGCCGACGCCGACACCAAGCTCCAGGTGCCGACCGCGAAGGCCACACCCAAAGTCCAACTCGTGATCCCCTTCATCGCACTCGACTCCCACATTTGTCGCTGGTAACTCGAATTCCTACCGATCCCGGTCCTGACTGGCAGCATTGTAGGCCACACAGCCAGGCCGGGGAGTCTTTTCGGGGGTTCTTCCGAGCGTCCTGCTACTGTTCGTCCCGGGATTCGCCGGGCCGCTTCAACCACCGAGACCCGCTACAATTCGGGGCGAACACTGGGTGTCGGTGGGCTGGGTGGACTCAGTCCCACCAGAACGTCTGAACGTCGCGACGCAAGGCGGTCGAGCGGGCGGTCAGCAGACCTTCGCTCTCTTCGGTCTTGCTGATCACACTCCAGGGATTGATCTCGACACCGCCGCTGGCACTGATGATCCAGGTGCGGCCCTTCTTCAGCACCGAGGCCTGGGCTGGCACCGAGGTCGGCACGGGAAACGCTTCGGGCTGGAAGGCCTCGCCACCGGTCAACGGCGACAGGTCGAGCCCGACCGAATCGGCCAAGCGGTGCTCGGCCAACAGCGCGGCCACCACGGCCAGGTCCATGGCATTGCGAAGCTGGCCGAAGATCGGCATCTCCTTGGCC
>JBJHDE010000410.1:0-5470 GCA_050486385.1 Planctomycetales bacterium
GTCCTCAAGCTCCAGACAAAGCTCCGTCCAGGCCACCTCCCGCCGACGGGTCACCCGGCGGACATGTTCGCGCAGCAGGTTGCGGGCGATGCCAATCAACCAAGGCCGCAGGAGGCTTTCGCTATCAAACCGGGCTCGTCCCAAGTAGGCCCGGAGAAAAACCTCTTGCGTCAAATCTTCGGCGTCGTTGGGCTGCAGCAAGCGTGCGCGCAGATATCCGAAAATGGCCGACTGGTGGGCGCGGACGATCGCCTCGAAGGCGGTGCGGTCGCCCCGTTTGGCCCGATCGATCAACTGGCGGTCGTCCACTAGGGGTCTTCCGAGCAGGTCGCGGTCAAATCAGGGTCCGTGGCCCCTTCCCATACCAAGCGGCTCGCGTACCGCACAACGGAGTGTCTCACCCAACGCGATTGTGTCCGAACTTGCGATTTTGGGCCGACTGGTTACGCGGCACCCCTCAGGTTGTGAGCGGCAGGGGCATGGCCAGCAAATCCTCAAAAGCCGCCCGCACCCGCCGGACCGCCGTCTCGCGCACTTCCGAGGGCGGCAAAATCACCAGTCGTAACCGTGCTCGAACCAGCACCCCTTTTTCCAGCCGATCTGGAAACAGGGCCTGCCGCACCACCAATCGCCGAACCGCCGCCGAATCCTCGGCCACAAGCTCGACCGCCACGACATCGTCGGGATGCGCAATCAGGCCGCACCCCATCGTTTCGTCCGCGGCGACCAAAAGCAAGCATCCACCCTGTTCTGGGGAGAGTTCCCGTGCGGCCTGGCCGGCGGTCGGCGTCCAGTCCGAGGATCCGTCGAGCCCCAAGACCCGCGGGGCCTCGAAGCGATGCTCGACCCACATGCGAGGGTTTTCGTCCAGCCGATCAGTCTGGACCGAGAACTGCACGTCCAGGCAATCGCCCGCAATGTGGGCGCTTGCGGATGTCGCACTGGCAGGGCTGCGGTAATACACGACGGTGCGGACACCCTCGTCGCCGAGCGGTTGCCCGGTGAGCACCAGGTCGTCGCCCCGGGTGTAAGCTTCGGAAAACGTGCTTCGCGCCTGAAAGCCAAACAGCCGGGCGTTTTCCCAGAACCGCGAATCGAGGCCCCGCACGGTGAGCCCCCGTTCGGGATGCTGGGGATCGAGTTCGCAGCGCCAAGGCGGGTGGATCGCGATGGCCGCCCCCTCGGCGAGGTTCCAGGAATGCGACATGCTTGGGACGATGCTCCAGGGCACGCGGTGCGGCCGGGTCGGACGGTCCGCAAAAGACGAGCCCCGTTGCCAGTTGTGCCAAACCAGCAGCGGGGCGACGTCGGGAGGAAGCCGAAGATCCGTCAACCGGACCCAAGTGGCCTGGGTGGTGGGTTCGGAAACTTGCCTCCGCGGGATCTCTGAGGGCATCCCACAGCAGACCGACCCAACAAAAGCATCGGTCCAACAACCGTCGGCAAAAACCGGCTCACATCCACCACAAACCACTCACCCAATTTTAACGCGACCGACTGCCCGTTCGCAAGCATTTCATGCCGGGCGAGCGGCAGGTTCGTTGCAATTCCGCAGAGGGCGGGTATAGTACACGTGCGAGAGTGGTTGCTGGATTCCTATCTGAGGGGGTCTCCTCAACACCAGTTCCACCAGCTCCGCGTGTGGGGCCGAGCCACCAGGGTCTGCCAAGCTGGGCCGAAAAGCCATCAAATGGGGTCCAGCCAGCCGCCAAGTGGCACGAGTTCTGCTCAAAATGAGAGCGTGGTCAGACCCGCCACCGTTTGGGGTGGGGTTTGCCTTCCGCAAATCGAATTGGCTCATCATCACTGACTGAGGGATCGTGCCCATGGCGACCGAGAGTGCCACCACAACCGGAACCGACCGCGAAGCCGCACGCCGCAAGTGGGAGCAATTTCGGAGTTGGACGCTCGATCAGTTGGCCGAACGGTTGGGCGACCAGTTCGCCGGCGGCTCGGTCACGGCCGAGCAGATTCAGGACGCCTTCCATCAGTTGCTGGAAGGTGCGGGCATCAAGCTCAGCCCGGCACAGCTCAAGGTCCTGTACGACGAGGTCCACGACGAACTGCTGGGCTTTGGGCCGTTGGGTACGCTGCTCCGTGACGAGACGATCAGCGAGATCATGGTCAATGGGCCCAAGACCATTTACGTGGAGCGGAAGGGCAAGCTGACCTTGTCGGACATTACGTTTCGCGACGACGACCACGTGCTCAAGGTGATTGACCGCATCGTGCGTCCGCTGGGGCGGACCTGCGATCGCAAGCTACCGCGGGTCGACGCCCGGCTTCCCGATGGGAGCCGCGTCAATGCGATTGTGCCGCCCTGCGCCTTAGACGGGCCGACGTTGACCATCCGCAAGTTTGGCACCAAGAAGCTGACCATCGAAGACCTGATCAGCTTCAACTCGTTGACGCCCGAGATGGCGCGGTTTCTGCATGCCTGCGTGATGGGCAAGCTCAATATCGTGGTCTCGGGCGGTACGGGCAGCGGCAAGACGACGCTGCTGAATCTGCTGAGCAACTACATTCCCGCGGGCGAGCGGATCGTGACCATCGAGGACTCGGCCGAGTTGCAGCTTTCGGGCCATGTAGTGCGATTGGAGACCAAACCGGCCGAGCCCGACGGCAGCGCCCCACCGGTGACGATTCGCGATCTGGTCATCAATGCCCTGCGGATGCGGCCCGAACGGATTGTCGTGGGCGAGTGCCGCGGTGGCGAATGCCTGGACATGCTGCAAGCCATGAACACCGGCCACGACGGCAGCATGACCACAGCCCACGCCAACAGCCCGCGCGATGCCCTCAGCCGTTTGGAGACCATGGTGCTGATGGCCGGTATGGACCTGCCGCTCAAGGTCGTGAAGACCCAGATCAGCAAGGCGGTCAACGTGATTGTTCAGGCGTCGCGGCTCCGCGATGGCTCGCGAAAAATCACCCACATCACCGAGATCGGCGGCATGGAAGGCGACACGATTACCATGCAAGACATCTTCAAGTTCGAGGAAGAGGGCGTCGATCCGGTCAGCGGCAAGGTCATCGGCAAGCACCGCTGCATGGGCACCCGCCCGCTCAATTTCGAGCTACTCAAGGCCGCTGGGGCCGATATCGACATGGCCCTGTTCGAGCGAACTCGCTGAGGCGACGCAGCGGCCGGGGCCGCACGTCAGCCGGGTGCCTTTGCTTCATCAAAAACTGTGCGACGGCTTGTTGGCAAGCCGTGGCACACTTGTGATAGTCGGGATACCTATGGTCTTGATCACTCATATTCAGCCACCAATTCTGTTTGACATCGGTATCATTCCGACAGTTTTCCCAGCGGAATGGACGTGACCGGCCCCTAAGTTACTGGCCCACTTCGCCAAAGGCTTCCTTGACTAATCGTGTGACCTGCGGCGAACGAAGAGGTGCGAGAAACGTATAGGCATCACTGGCTCGGACGTGTTCGAAGAACCTCGCCGCAAAGACGGTAGAGTGTACAAAACTACTCAACTCGCTTACCGCTTGGCTGAGCGACACCGGCAGCTCCACAGTCCTATCCTGCACGAATCCCCGGAGTTCGGCGGTCATCCCCGTTCCTGCGGGGACGAAAGTAATCCGGTAGAACGAGTCAACAAGATACAGGCAGAACCTATTGCCGCATGCAAGGGCATTAATCCCAGTGGGCCATTCCGACAGTACTGAGTGCGCGAAGTCATCAAATAACCCACACTCCACGGAGTACTCGCCCACCTCGGCTACCACCGGGCGGTCGTGGTCTTGGAAAAACTGCAACATCCCTCTTTCAAAATTGCTAAATTCAGTGAGAGGGTCAACGTCGAAGTCCTGCCGTCGTCCGGGCTGGATGCACCGCAATGAAAATGAAAACATCAAGTTGCTCATAGCCACCTTCTGCCGCTTATCCTAGTGCATTGTAATCACTCCGTTCACTGAACCTAGTCGAGTCAAAACGCAACCCTGCCAGGCAACGTCTCGCCGTACTTCTCGAAGTACTCGTGCTCAACACACGTTCCCGCGGCGCCCTGGAGGGTGATCCCAAAGCTACCGGCTACATAGATGATAACTCCCAGAATGTTGCTGCTATCTTCTTTGACCTCGTAAAGCGGAGATGTAGTTCATGGTGAATTCGTCGCATGGAACAGCACCTGCTTCGAGAAGGAGATGAACGACTTCATTGCAAACTTGAATCGCGGCGCGATGAAGAGCGTTAATTCCGTTGGGTTTCTGGTAGTTAATGTTTGCTCCGCTTTCGATCAGCAACTTAACAATTCCTGGACGACACCCCCCCCAGGAAGCCATGAGCAAGGGGGTTTCGGACGCTGCCTGTGCATTGACATCTGCTCCATAGAGTATCAATAACTCGCATAAGCCAGGAGCATTCGCACTTGCTGCATAGTGAAGCAAAGTATCCTCCTCGTTACCCCATTTTGCCAGGGCGAGTCCAGGGGTGTTCTTTACTTCACTCAGTAAATCATCAAGGTTGACTTCATTGTATGGGTACTCCCATACAACTTTCTCAAACTCAGTCAGGCAGTTCCAGTCCGCCTCGGCCTGGAGTAGTTTGAGATCAATTGAGTTGTCAGGTCTCAGGTATCTCTGAAGGTCTTTCATGGGGTTGGTTCCGGGTCAGCGGGCCTAGGGCGCACTCCGTTGCTAGCACACCAATAAAACCCCCACGACAAATAGTTTACAGAATCAAGGCTTGTCGGATAGACTCTCAGTACCAAGGACTTCGGCCTTCCATTTGAAGCGGTCACCAAAGGAAAGGATGCCGCTTTGAAGATCGTAGGACCACGGGAGGTTGCCGATCAGGTCAGCGAGAAGCAATTGCCGGTCGAAGGCGAAGGGGAGTTGGAATTCATACATGGGCCGCAATCAGTTTTCTGATTTGATCGGACTCGGGAGCTGAATCCAGAAGTTCCAACGCATTTTTGCCATCGTTAGTGGTAATCTTAGGGTCCGCTCCTCGATTGAGCAAGATCTTGGCCAATTCAACGTCACGATTATCCAACTCGCACACAATATGTAACGGCGTCTTGCCATCGTCATTTTGTGCGTTTGGATTTGCGCCGGCGTCAAGCAAGAGTCTTGCGATCTCCAACTCGTCTTCATCGGACTGAGACAAAAGCCCGCCCATCAGAATGAGCATATGGAGATAAGTGTTGTGTTGCTTCGCTTGAGGCCATTCCGAATTAGGGTCGTGCCATACTTTTGTTGGCAAGTCAGGGCACTCAGCCAACATGTCCTTCCATTTGACTATGTTCCAACCAGCAGTCATAGTGTCTTTCCTCTACCTCTGACCATTGAAGATTGTCTTGGCACCGTCCTTGGCTCCCGAATAGTCGCTCGTCCCATCGATCCACCACTCGTATTTTACGCCGGGGTGCCATGCCCACATCGCGAAGCAGGGTGGGCATGCGGTCGCTTAGCCTGCCAGTGTTCTGGGACCCGGGTGCCGGTTGGTTCGCAATAGTCC
>JBJHDE010000411.1:0-5443 GCA_050486385.1 Planctomycetales bacterium
CGACCGTGCCGATCAACCGCTCGTTGTGGGCGATGGTCAGCGAGGGCTCTTTGCCGCCCAACACCCGGGTCAGCCCCATGTCCAGAATCTTGACCATCCCGTCATCGCCCAGCAGCAGGTTGGCGGGCTTGATGTCGCGATGGACCACGTCCCGCTCGTGGGCGTGATGCAGGCCGTCGGCCGCTTGACGAATGAAATCGGCGGCCCGATGAAACGTCAGCACGCCATCGCGGGCGACCAGGCGCTTGAGGTCGCAGCCTTCGACAAACTCAAGCACCAGGTAGTGGAAGCCATCCTGATGGGCGATATCGAAGGCCTTCACAATGTTGGGATGGTCCAGGCTGGCGATCACCCGGCTTTCCAGCTTGAAGCGGTCCAGGTGCGAGGTTCCGCCGGTGAGCGAAGGCGGCAGCACCTTGATGGCCACCTTCCGCCGCATCTGGTCGTGATAGCCCAGGTAGATGTTGCTCATGCCGCCGGTGGCCAGATGGCCCAGCAGCTTGTAAGGCCCCAGGAAGAAGCCTTTGTAGCGACCCTTGAGCAGTTTGTTGTTTTGCCAGCTTGTCAGCAGACTGGCCTGCTCGAAGGCATCGGCCAGGGCCTCGGCCCCGACGCGTTGGCCGTCGGCTTCGCCCAGCACCCGCTGCACAACAGGCACGATCTGCTCTTCCGTCAGCAATTCGCTACGACGGAGGCAGTGAAGATAAGTATCAATGTCCGGGTGGCCCATGCAGCCCTCGAACCCAAATTGGCGGAACCTTGCGCGGCGAGAGAACCTCGCAGTGCGAATTCCGGTGCGATTAGACCATGGCAGAGAACGCCCACAACACCGACTAATCATAGCAAACGCCGCACTTTTCCGGCACGGAAAATTGGCCTGACCCGCCGGATTGGGTATTTTTCCCCTTTTGGCGAACCGACATCCCCTCGTGCGGAGAGGCAAAACCAGCCCTCTCGGACGAGGGGGCCTGGGCTTATCTGCGCACGGATCTCCGGCAGACTCTTGCAATCGGGGAGGGAGTCTGTCAGCATCAAGGGGGTAGCGTCTTCTCATCGACAGGCTCTTGTCGCTCCCCGGTGGATTCCCTGGTCTCGGGGGTCCGGTCATCCGAGGGCGAGCCACCCCGAGTTCATCGTATAGGCCCATGGAACGATTCGGTTCGGCGACGCTCGGGCTGCGTGTCGGCCTTCTCGCCTTGGCCAGCTTGCTGGTCGCCGGGTGTGGTGGGCCATTCATGGCTCCCGCACGGCCGGCCACTCTGCCTGATGGCCGCCCCGTGGCCTACTTCCCCAACGGCCAACGGCAGGAGGCGGGCGCCACCGTCGGGGGTCGGCAAACCGGCCTGTGGACCCAGTGGTATGCCAACGGCCAACGGCGGGCCGAGGGCACATTCGAAGACGGCAGCCGTCATGGCCCCTGGAGCTATTGGCACGAGAACGGGCAACTTGCCAAAGCGGGCCCGTATGTGGAAGGTCTCGAGCACGGGCCCTGGGTTCAGTGGCACGCCACCGGGCAACGGGCCGCCGAGGGCTCCTTCCACCACGGCAGCCGCTACGGCGTGTGGACCTACTGGGACGAACACGGCACCCGACGGATTCAACTTCATACCGATGCGGTTGGCCCCGAACAGATGGCCCTGATTCGCGGTCTCGGGGCCGCCGACGAGTCGACCCGCACCGCCGCCATGAATGAGTTGGCCGAGTTGGGACCGGAGGCGATTCCCGTCCTGGCCCTGGGGCTGAAGGAGTCGCTGCCCGAAGTCCGTGCCGGGAGCGCCGAACTGTTGGGCCGACTGGGCTCCCAGGCCGACGCGGCCGCGCCGTTGTTGGCCATGCTGCTGCCGGACTCCAACGTCGGCGTGCGAGCCGCTGTCCGCGGTGCCCTGGCTCACGGCTCCCCGGCGGCCTTGGATGCCGTATTGCTAGCCATTCGACAGCCCGACGCCCGCACCCGCTACGAGGCCGTGCGAACCTTGGGTGGGTTTCGGGATCAGCACCCGGCGGTGGTTGCCGAACTGGCACGGTTGCTGAACGATTCGGACAGCGAGCTGATTCGCCACACCTGCGAGGCCCTGGCGGCCCTGAAAGACGTGGGGCTGCCCACTTTGGTGACGGCCAGCCAATCCGACCGGCCGCTGGTGCGGGGGTGGGCCTATCGGTCCCTGGCCGTGCGAACGCCCGAGTTCACGGAGGCCCGGCAAGCCTTGGTCGGTGGGCTCCGCGAGCGCGACGAGACGGCCCAGGCCCAGCTTCTGACGGCCGTCACCGAAAGCGATCATGCCATGATTGCACTGCTGATCGATCGCCTCCGCAAAGCCGGCAACGACGAGCGACAGACCGTCAGTCGGGCACTGGGCCGCATTGCCAGTCCCGCCGTCGCGCCGGTGGCCGAGCTACTGAAAGACCCCAGGCCCGAGGTCCGCTACTGGGCCGCTATCAGCCTGGGCGAGATGGGCGCTGCCGCCCGCTCGGCCGTGCCCGCCCTGCAAGCGGCCACCAACGACAACGACTCCAGCGTCCGCAACTACGCTTCGGCCGCCCTCCGCAAGATCCGTGGCTAAAGAGGATCCCCGGCCAAGCGCGAAGGGGCTCCACGGCCAACGCCCGCCCAGCGACCGCGATCCGCCATTTCCCCCCGAAATCACGCCAGCCGGTTTTTCGTCGGCTCCAGCCGGCCGGTCCTTGTAGAAGCCACCCCCAGACCACACAATCCACGGCGTTCAGGGGCTGCGGGAAACGGCCCAAGGCAGCCCATTTGGGGTCACACCGTTCAAACGCCCCGAGGGACAGGTCTCGGACACGTAGGTCAACATGAAGTCACTTGCCGTCCTATTGTTCGCTATACTGCTGAGTCTGGCAATCCTTGTAGGTTTGGCCCTCGCTACCACCTATGTGCTGAGTGCCGCTCTGCCCCAGGCCGAGTTGGGCAGCGTGTTGATCGCCGCGTCGATCCTGTTGATTGTCGCGATCAATGGATTTCTCTCCATGTTTCGGCTGTTTTTGGCCAGCAGTGACGCGGACGTCGACCGTCAAGAGGACAGCCTCCCTCCGGAGGACGAAATCCATAAGGAAACGATCGAAGTCGTCTTTGCGCCGACCGGTCATACCGGGCGGCGGAGTCCACGGCGCAAGTAGCTCGCCCATGAGGCGAATCGCCTCCGTGAACTATCGCCGGCAAACTCACTCCGGGGCGGCCGTCTCGGAAGCGTACCGTACCGCCCCCTCGGTCCTTCGTAACCTCGCATCGCATCGCCGTTCCATGACGCTCACGAACAAGGCAGGGTCTCCGTTTCGATGGAGCTCGCAATCGAAGCCTGGTTCACGATCGGCCTGGTGGCCGCGGTGTTCATCGCGCTGGTCCGCAATCTGGCCCCGCCCGACGTCCTGTTTGTCGGGGCCTCGTCGGTGCTGGCCTTCGTGGGCATCATCACCGTGGAAGAAGCCTTTCGCGGCTTTTCCAACCATGGCATGCTGACCGTGGCCATGCTGTTTATCGCCGCGGCCGGCCTCCGCGAGACCGGAGTCCTGGAATGGGTCGGGCAGCACATCCTGGGCTCAGCCACCAGCCAGTCGGGCGTGCTGATCCGCTTGGCCCTGGTCGTCCTGCCGCTGTCGGCCTTTCTCAACAACACGCCCATCGTGGCGATGTTTGTGCCCATCGTGTTGGTCTGGTGCCGACGTAACGAGGTCTCGCCGTCCAAGCTGCTGATCCCCGTTTCCTACCTTGCGATCTTGGGGGGGACCTGCACGCTCATCGGCACATCCACCAATCTGGTCGTCCACGGACTGATGCGCGAGAGCGGTCGGCCCGGCTTGGTTGACGGGCTAGCGATGTTCGAGATCGCCTGGGTGGGCGTCCCCTACGCCTTGATTGGCACCCTGTACCTGCTGGTGTTTGGTCCCCGGTTGTTGCCCGAGCGCAAGGAATTGCTGGAGCAACTGGGCGAGACCCGCCGCGAGTACCTGGCGGAAATGTTGGTGACGCCCGGCTGCCGGTTGGCGGGACGCACCGTGACCGAGGGCGGATTGCGAAACCTGCCGGGCTTGTTTTTGATCGAGATCGACCGCAACGGGGCGATGCTGGCTCCGGTGAGCCCCGACGATCAAATCGAAGCTGGCGACCGCCTGGTGTTCACCGGTGTGGTGTCCAGCATCATCGAGCTGGAGAAAATTCCCGGCCTGGTGCCGGCGGCCGACCCCGCCTACGAAGTCACTCCCCAGGCCCAACGCGGGCGACAACTGGTCGAGGCCGTCGTCTCTGAGAGTTCGCCGCTGATTGGCAAGACCATTCGCGAAGCCGACTTCCGGGCCACCTACGGCGCCGCGGTGGTCGCCGTCCACCGTGGTGGTCAGCGGGTCGAAAACAAGGTCGGGGCCATCCGACTCCGCCCGGGCGATACCCTGTTGCTGCAAACCCGCCCGCACTTTCAACGGGCGTATCGCAACGATTCGGCCTTCTATCTGATTAGCAATGTCGACGAGTGGCGCCCCATCCGCTGGGACCGCGCCTGGCCGGCTCTGGTGATTTTTGGTCTGCTGATCATCATGATGACCACGGGACTGGTCACCACCCTGGTGGCAGCCAGCATGGGGGCGGTGCTGATGGTGGGCCTGGGCTGCCTGTCCACCGGTGACGCGCGACGCAGCATCGACTGGCAAGTATTGGTCACCATCGCCGCGGCCTTCGGTGTGGGCACCGCCCTGGAAAAGACCGGGGTGGCGTCCTCGTTGGCTGGCGGCCTGGTGAGCCTGACCGAGCCGCTGGGCATTGTCGCCACGCTGGCCGCCATTTATCTGGCGGGCTGGTTGGTCACCGAGTTGATTACCAACAACGCCGCGGCCGTGCTGCTGTTTCCCATCTGCTTGAAGACCGCGGAACTCAGCGGAGCCGACCCACGACCGTTTTTAATTGCCCTGGTGCTGGCGGCCTCGGCCAGTTTTGTAACGCCGATTGGCTATCAAACCAATATGATGGTCTATGGACCCGGTGGATATCGTTTTCTGGACTTTGCCCGTATTGGTCTGCCATTGCATCTGGTGCTGTGGGTGGTGGCCATCATTCTGGTGCCGATCGTCTGGCCGCCCTTTCCGAACTGAACTGGCTGGCCTCCGTAAAGAAATCATGCCTGCATAAGTTCTGAAAAGTCACTTGCGGTACTGGTGGCTTGTCCTTCAGAGTGTGGCGGCATCCCCCATACCCGCCAACCTGGACACTGTTCGACGATTGTCCCAGCCGGCAGGAAAGTGTCGGGGGGGGCCTTGAATCCCGCGTCGCGGCCCTTCCGGCGGACCGGGCGCCTTTTTGCAACACCTGGGTCTGGAATGTCACAAAAACCTTGGCCAGTCATAGAGGTGTGGGCACTGTTGCCGTTGGTCACGCTGACGGGAAGCTTCTGCCCCACCGATACCAGCCATCGCGGCGGTGGCGACGAGATGGACTATG
>JBJHDE010000412.1:0-5439 GCA_050486385.1 Planctomycetales bacterium
TTGGCCAGGACCGTGCAACGAGCTTTGGCCCAGGCGGCTAACGACGGATCCCTCAAGGGGGTGTCCGATCTCCAGGATCAGTTTGATCGGGCTCAGAACAGGCATGCCCGGAAGCGGATCGACAACGCCGAGTACCAGCAGCAGTTGCTGGAGATTCAGACCCAATTGCGGCGGATCACCCGTCCGGCACCAACGGATGAGGAAGACTCCTCAAGCCGGGGAGGTCGGCGGCGTTGAGTGGCTTCCGAAAAATCGCTATAGACCCACTCGGCATAGCGACTAGAATAAAAGCTGATGGATGGATCCCGGATCGGTTCCATGGGGATCGGTTCGCGCGGGGCCACGGTGGCCTCCCGCCTCGACACCGACTGCCGTCGGATGGTCGCGGAATGGTGCAATTTCCCCACAAATTGGCGATTCGTCCTGCCCTTCGGAGTGTGGCTGCGGGCCACTCTCCCGGCTCGGCGACTCTCCCACGAGCACAGGCTCAGCCTTCTTGGGGGGTGCGCCCGTCCGCATGTTGTCTGGAGTCGTGCCCTGCCAGGGCGGCTCAATCCCTGTTCGTGTTACGATCTCCATGCGGGCTGCCTTTGCGCAATTTCGCCTGGATTTTTGAAGTCGCCGGATTGGCTCGGGAGTCCGTCAGGCCCTGGGCGGACCCGAGGGTCCTAGCGAGTCCGTGTCGATTTCTCACCATGACGCTCACCTGAGGAGGGCGACCTTTGTACGACTCACTGCTGGAGTTGGACGACGATCGGACCCAGTTGTCGGATGATGACGATGTTCGAGTGAAGTCCCAGGAGCTTGAGGAAGAGGACGACCTGGTCGACCTGGACGAGGACGACAGTTCAGGCGAAAGGTCGAACGCCACGCCCGACTCGGAGGCCGATACCGATCTGCTGCTCGATAGTGACGACTCGGGCAGTTGGAGCGATGACCCGGTGCGGATGTACTTGACCCAGATGGGCGAGATTCCGCTACTGACCCGCCGTCAAGAGATTGATCTGGCCAAGGAAATTGAAGTCACGCGGCGGAAATTCCGTCGCCGGTTGCTTGAATGCGATTACGTGATCCGCTATGCGGTCGATCAACTCCGCCGCGTGCATCTGGGCGAACTGCCCTTCGATCGCACGTTGCAGGTCTCGGTGACCGATCGGCTGGAGAAGGATCAGATTGTGGGCCGCATGCCGCGGAACCTGGCGGCCCTGGAAGTGCTGATCGAACGCAACGCCGAAGACTACCGGATCGCGACCCGTCGCAGCGTTCCCTTGAACGAGCGGCTGGCCGCCTGGAAGCGTTTGGGCGCGCGGCGTCGCCGCTGTGTCAAGTTGGTCGAAGAACTCGGCCTGCGGACCCAACGGCTGGAGAACCACATTCCCCGGCTCCGCGAGTTCAGCCACCGTGTCGATCAGCTTCGCGAGCAGATCGCCCGGCACCGCGAGACGGGCAGCCCGCGGTACGTGATCGAGCCGCTGGTGTGCGAGTACCGCAACATCCTGCAGGCCACCCAGGAGACGCCCACGAGTCTCCGCAATCGGGTCCGCTATCTCGATAGCGTCTACGCCCTGTATCAGCACGCCAAGCGGGGCCTCAGCGAAGGCAACTTGCGGCTGGTCGTCAGTATCGCCAAAAAGTACCGCAACCGCGGCCTGTCGTTCCTGGACCTCATCCAGGAAGGCAACGCCGGCTTGATGCGGGCGGTCGATAAGTTCGAATATCGCCGTGGCTTCAAGTTCTGCACCTACGCCACCTGGTGGATTCGTCAGGCCATCACCCGGGCCGTGGCCGATCAGAGCCGCACGATCCGGATTCCTGTTCACATGGTCGAGGCCATGACCAAGGTGCGGGCCGTGAGCCGGCAGCTTCAACAGGAAATGGGCCGCGAACCCACCATCGAAGAGACGGCCATCGCCGCCGAGACCACCGTCGAGGAAGCCCGTCGGGTGTTGGCCATGAGCCGCTACCCGATCAGCCTCGACCGCCCCGTCGGCAACAGCGAGGACAGCCAGTTTGGCGACCTGCTACCCGACTCGGCCGCCGAGAGCCCCGCCCAGGGGGCCGGCATCGAGATGCTGCGAGGCCGGATCGAGAAGGTCCTCAAGACCCTCAGTTACCGCGAACGCGAGATCATCAAGCTTCGCTACGGCCTGGGCGACGGCTACAGCTACACGCTGGAAGAAGTCGGCCACATCTTCAAGGTCACCCGCGAGCGGATTCGGCAGATCGAAGCCAAGGCCGTCCGCAAGCTCCAACAGCCCAGCCGGGCCGGCGAGCTGAACGGCTTCCTGGACTGAGCCCGACTCGGTTGACTCACGTTTGAGCAACATTCACCGCCCGCCGGTTCCGAAGCCCCGCTTCAGGACCGGCGGGCGGCTTTTTGCGCACCCTCCGCCGCGTTGACCATGCCTTCGGGTGGCTGTAGGATCAGGGCGGTGTCGCAAAAATTTGGTTTAAGTCGTACTTGGAAAACATCCTGAACCTCCGCCTGCTTGCAAGCTTCCTCGTGGTCTCGGGCCTGGCGCTGGGGTGTGCGCCGGCGCCGCCCAAAGTCGACCTGGGAGAAATCCGGGGCAACACCTACACGAATCCCGAATTCGGCTTCTCGATCACCTGGCCGGAAAGCTGGACCGTCGTCGACGACAAGCTGGTGAGAGAGCTACAGAATGTCGGTACCCAGGAGTTGGCGGGGTCCAACCAGCAGGCGAAGCGAGAGATGGACGCCGCGCTGGTCCAGAACGTCAACCTGCTGTTTATCAGCGAGGTTCCAGTGGATGAAGCCGAAGACTCCTGCAACCTCAATATCACAATCAACCGGCTTCCTTTCTCGCATCGCAACACGACCGCCGAAGCCTACTTGGCCCAAGCCAAAAAAGAACTGGCCGCGGCGGGGATTCCGATGCGTTTTGTGGGCGATCCACGGCCGATCGAGCTGGGTGATCACACCTTTTTGGCACAGGATGTGGTCACCACCGTGTTCGGGGCGAGCGTCAATCAACGCATGTATTTTCGGTTGACCAATGGCTACTCCCTGAACATCACCCTCACCTACTTCAACGCCGAGCAGGAAGCCAAGTTGAGGGAGGTGGTCGAGTCGTACTCAACCGCAAATCTTCCTACTGAGTGAGCGCTCGCCGAGAGGCTCGCCACTATTTTTTTCTTCCTCCCGAACCCGTTGAACACAATCATGAGTCGACCCGGAGCCGTCACGTTTTTGGGCAATCCACTCACCCTGGTCGGCGAACCACTCGCCAAGGGCCAGGCAGCGCCCGACTTCACGCTGCACTACTTTGCCGATGGAATGCACGTCATCAAGTTGGAGGATCTGCAAGGCAAGCCGACTTTGCTGAGCGTGGTGCCCTCGCTGGACACGCCGGTGTGCTCGACGCAGACCAAGACGTTTGCCGAGAAGCTGTCGGGCCTGGGTGATCGCGTGAATGCGGTGACCGTGAGTCTCGATCTGCCCTTCGCCCAAGCCCGCTTCTGCGGCAGCGAAAACCTGGGCGGCATGAAGACGGGCAGCGATTACATGGATCGCCAGTTTGGCCAGGACTACGGCCTGCTGATCGACGAACTCAAGGTGCTGGCCCGGGCGGTGATCGTGCTTGATGCCCAGGGCCAAGTCGTCTATCAGGAGATCGTGCCCGAAGTCACCAGCGAACCCAACTACCAGGCCGCCCTGGAGGTCCTGGAGCAACTGGCCGGGTGACCAAACCCCTGACCCGAGAGAACGGCCCCGTTGGGGCCAAGGTTCCGAGGCCTGAAGGGCCGGATTCCCGCAGCCCAGGGCATGGCCCTGGGCGTTTTGTTTTCGGTGAACTTTGTGTTGTTTTGGAGGCGTGTGGGAACCCGTCGAATCCCGGCCGGTTGCCCCGACCTTCCCTAAAACAGTTGCCCCTGCCCTGCCCCGGTCGGGCCCAGATGTTGGTGCCCGGTCGGGGTCAGCAGGCGGCCGCGTGGGCTGCGAATGATCAGGCCGCTTCGCAGCAGAAACGGCTCGACCTCGTCTTCCAACGAGTCGGTGGCCAGGTTCATGGTGTGGGCAATCGCGTCCAAGCCCGCCGGGCCGCCATTGAAGTTGCGGGCCAGCGTCCGCAGATACCGCCGATCCAGCTCGTCCAGGCCCAGCACATCAATCTGCTGCATCTCGAGGGCCTCCATCGCCCGCGTCAGCGTCACGCGGCCATCGGCCCGGCTGGTGCAGTAGTCGCGGACCCAGCGTAGCAGGTTGTTCGCCATCCGCGGTGTGCCGCGACTGCGGCGGGCGATTTCGTGGGCGGCCTCGGCGGCAATCTCGGTTTTGAGCTTGCTGGAGTTGCGGACCACGATCTGGGTCAGATCGTCGGCGTCGTAGAAGTCCAGGTGCTCGCGCATTTGAAAACGGTTTCGCATCGGGGCCGTCAGCAGCCCGGCGCGGGTGGTGGCCCCAATGATGGTGAACGGCTTGAGCTGCAGGTTGATCGTGCGGGCGTTCATCCCCTCGCCCACGGCGATGTCGATGCGGAAATCCTCCATCACCGGATAGAGGAACTCTTCCAGGGTCCGCGGCAGGCGGTGGATCTCGTCGATAAACAGCACGCTGCCGGCCGTGGCGTTGGTGAGGTAAGGCAGAATGTCCTTGGTGGCCGTCATGGCCGCGGCATTGGCAATTTGCACCGTGGTGCCCAATTCCTTGGGAATCACCGTGGCAAACGTTGTCTTGCCCAGGCCGGGTGGCCCATCAAACAGAATGTGGCCAACGGGTTCGCCCCGCTTCTTGGCGGCGTCTACGGCAATGGCCAACCGCTCGCACACCGCCCGCTGACCCACCACCTCGCTCAGCCGCTGGGGCCGCAAGGGATCGTGCAGCTTCGCGCGGGGGGACTCGGGCGGAGTGGGTGGGGGCTGATGAGCCGGACGGCTGGGGGCCGGGCCTTTGGGGGTCGAGCCTTCGCCCCGGACAATGGGTTCGCGGGCCATGGTGCAGACTTCCTCCGTGTCGAGACAGGCTGCCCGCCGCGGGACACCCGAGACCCTAGTTTCGCATGAACCGCCGGGGTTTGAGAAGACGCCCCGGGCTGATGAACCGTTTTGCCTGGGCTCAACGCAACCCGGGCGGAGCTGGTCACGGCGACCAATTCCGCCCGGTGGGTCCATTCCAAGGGGTGTTGCCGAGCGTGCGGATCAGCTCAGGCGGAGCTTTTCGAGCACGGTCAGGGCATTCTTGACCTGATCGACCCCGCCGACGCGGACGGCCAGTTCGTGGGCCTTGATCAGGGCGTCGACATCAACCGACTTGCTGGACCGCCGGCCGGCTGCGGGAGCCGCCGCCGGTGCGGAGGTGGCCGTCGCGGGGGCAGCCGCGGGACGGCCAGGTTTACGACCCCGACCGCGACCTCGGCCCTTGCGGCCGGTCGACGGCTTGCCGCCTTCCATCTTGGCCCGCACGCCACTGACTTGCGC
>JBJHDE010000413.1:0-5425 GCA_050486385.1 Planctomycetales bacterium
ATCCAGCTGTTTCGCCTGCCAGAGCGGATGACCTCCACGATGGCATATCTGGCGGTGTTCTTCTTCTCGGTCGGGTTGTTCAAGAAGCTCGTGATCGCCGACACCCTGCTCGCGCCGAACGTCGAGCGGCTGTTCGCCCACTCCGACCACCTCTCGATGACGAGCGGACTCATCGCGATGTCAGGATATGCCCTGCAGCTGTACTTCGATTTCTCGGCCTACAGCGAGATGGCTGTCGGGCTCGCCCTGGCCCTGGGTTTTCGCCTGCCCCAGAACTTCAACTCGCCATGGAAGGCAAACAACATGGCCGACCTGTGGCGACGCTGGCACATGACGCTTGGGGCGTGGATCCGTGACTACCTGTACCACCCGCTCGGCGGCAGCAAGGGATCGCTGGGCCGTGGCATGCGAAACATCTTCATCACCATGTTCATGGTGGGTTTGTGGCACGGCGCGGCCTGGACGTTTGTCGTGTTCGGCGTTGCCCAGGGCCTGCTGCTCGCCAACAACATGTACTTCCGCGCGAAGGGCCGAAAGCCATTCAGTCGCGTCACCGCGCGCCTATCCACCCTGTTGATCTGGAACGCAAGTGCCGTATTCATCAAGGCCCAGACCAGGTCTTGCAGGCCCGCCGCTGGCGAGGCGGCCGCGGCCAGGTAACCCTGTGCGGTGGCGCGTTCATCGGCATCGGGCTGACGGGCCAGTACGCGAAGGTAGGCCCGCTCGATGAGTTGATCGGGCTGGAGTTCCGCCGCGGGGACCGCCGCCGCGGGCTCGGGCTGCTCGGCCATCAGCGCCGCAAGTTGGGCTTCCAGATCGGCCATGCGACGCCGGATGTTGGCCAGTTGTTGGGGATTGCCGTTCTGCCGCACCTCGCGGAGCCGCTCGCGCCCGCGAGCGATTTGTTGCTGCAAGCGGCGCTGGGCGGGGTTGACGGCGGGCTGGCGTTGCGTGGTGCCGGCGACTTGGGCGAGCCAACCGTCGCGGCGTTCCAGCAGGTTGAGCATTTGGGCGTCGTTTCGCAGGAACACCGTCTGCAACAGCGTGGGTTCGTCGCTGCGTTCGCAATCGCAATTGGTGAGCCGCTCGGGTTTGCCGAACACACTCAGCAGGTAGGCATCGGCGCCTTGGGCGCGGCGGCCCACATAGCCGCTGGGCCGACCAATCTGGCGACGGGTCCAATCGGAGCGATAGGCCTCGCGCTCGGAGTCGTTGGAGGTGACCATCATCAGGGCGTCGAAGGCGACCTCGGCGGGCATTCTTCGCAGCAGCGCGCGACTGAAGTTGCGACGATCGAACTGGTTGGTCTCGTTGGTCCGCCAGGTTCGTTGATAGGCGTCGCTGTTGCAAATGGTGCGGTGTAACCAGTGCAGGTCGTAGCCGTTGTTCACAAACTCGGCGCTCAACCAATCCAACAGCGCGGCGTTGCTGGGCGGGTTGGCCAGGTTCAAATCGTCGGCCGGGTCAATAATGCCGACGCCAAAGTAGTTGGCCCACACCCGGTTGACGATCGCGCGGGTGAAGTAGGGGTTCTCGGGATCCCGCATCCACTGCATGACGGCCACGCGCGGGTCGGGGTATTCCACCAGCACGACCTCGTCGCCACCCAACAGCCGAGGCGTGATGACCCGGCTACCGCGGAGTCGCGGGTTATTCACGCGGTTTCGCTGGGCCCTCCGCAGGACGGCTCCGTCGAGAAAGAGTTCTTGCAGCGGGACGATCTTGCCCTCGCGGAGCATTCGGTCGGCGGCCCGCCGCTTGTCGTTGCCCATCAGTTCGTCAAGTCCTAACTCGGCTTCGATTTCACGGATCTCCTCGCGCATGTCCGGCGAGAAGCTAAAACGAATGGGCTCGAAGAAGGCCGTGAACTGCTCGAAGTCTTGCTGGGTCCATTGATCAAATGGGTGCTTGTGACACTCGGCACATTGCAGCCGCACACCTAGAAAGGCGTAGGCCAGGCTCAGGGCCTTTTCCTTGGCAGGCCGTACCGTCTGCCGTGCCCAGAAATGCGGCATCGAGTCGCGGTCGGCGAAGCTGGCTTTGCCGGAGAGGTAGGCCTGGCTTTCCTCCAAGTACTCGCGGTAGGACTGATCGGGTTGGCGACTGAACGAGACCACCATGCCCTCCACGATCTCGTCGTAGGGCGTGTTGTCGGCCAGGCGTTTGTTCAACCAGTCGAACCACTGGTCCGAGGCCTCGCGCTGCAGGTTCCGCTCTCCCTGGGCCGTGAGGTTATTGCCCGTCCAATCGCCCAGCTTGGTGGCCCACCAGGCCGCGTACTCGGGCGATTGCAACAGCTCGTCGATTTTACGGGACCGCTTGTCAGGCGATTGGTCGGCCAAGAAGGCCAACACTTCGTCTTCGGTCGGCAGCGTGCCGGTCATGTCGATCCGCACGCGGCGCAGGAAGTCGGCATCATCGGCCTGCGGCGATGGCAGAATGCCCAGGGTCTTGAGCTTGGCCAGCACCAACTCATCGACGCGGGTCGTGGCGGGTTGCTCGGGGTAGTTGTCGCCCGCAAAGCCGGATACCGGCATGAGCACGGGAATAGGGTGTACGCCGTTTTCGTAAAACACGACGATATGCGTATCGCCGGGGCCCAGGGCCGTGATCACGCCATCTTCATCGACCGTGGCCACGCTTTCGTCGTTGGTCTGAAACCGGGCGAGCGGTGTGACGGTCTCGCTGCCGCCATCGGCCCAGTAGGCCACGACGCTCAGGGTCGCGGTCTGACCGGCTTCGGTGAACAGAACGTCCGAGGGGCTGACCTCCAGTCGCACAAAAGCGGGAGCGTCCTCGTTGGCGGGGGGAGCGCCCGCTGTGATCCAACGACGCAGCAGGTTGTATTGCCAACTGTCCTTAACCAGGCGTTGGCCGCCGCCGTGTTCCAGTTCGTCAATGGGCTTGCTGAGAATCAAGCTGGCGTCGGGATCTTTCGTATTCACACGCGGCAAGTCGTCGCCGGCCATCAGCGCGGCGTGATCCGTTTTGAAATCGTAACCGAACAACGAAAGCTGAAAGCCACCTTGGCCTTGAAACGATCCGTGACACGCCCGACCGTTGCAGCCCTGACGGCCCATCAGCGTGGTGATGTGCCGCTGGAAGTCGGGGATTTCGTCGCCATCAGGTTCGGCGAAGCGCTCGGAAGCCGGCGGCAGGGGCTCGGCTGCCAACGGAACCACCAACCCCAACAGGAGAATGCCGATTGCCAGTTCGTGAACACGGGCCATGGATGCGACTCCCGGGGAGGACGGCTTGAATGCTTCGTAACGGAGCGTGGGCGACGATGCCGGCTTGGCCGACTTGGGAACACGTTTTTCTTGCAGGTCGACAATCGACACATTTCACGGGCGGCGACGGATGCCCCACACGGGACACGACTTCACTGGCCGTCGGCTTCGCGGATCAGATTTCGTAACTGCCGATCCACGCGATTGGCGGATTCTTCGCGCTGCGTGGCGAGCAGGTGTTCCACGCGCTCCAGGCGGGCCTGGAGGCGTTGTTTTTCAAGCTCGAGCTGTTCATACCGCAATTCCTCGCGGGTGGTGAGCAGCTCGCGGAGCTCTTGCCGCGTTGTCTCGCCAGGTCGCATGCGGTGCCGAGCGGCGGTCAATTGAATGCGACTTTCCAGCTTCCAACGGCGAAGCTGAAAGTCGGCCGTTTCGGGTGATCGCTGGGCGAAATCGGCGATGGTGGCTTGTGTTCGCGACAACTCCCGCAGGGCCGTCTTGTACTCGGCGGGTCTGTGTTCGCGAAGCTGATCGAGCAACTCGACCAATTCGGGAACGTGTTCCGCAGCAAAGGCCAAGGCCGCGGCCTTCCGCTCCGGCGTCAGCGGTGGGGCCTCGGCGTTGCGGTGCGGTTTGGGGCCAGGGACCGACTGGCCCATGGCCGCCGCTGGCCAAGAAGCCCCGGCGAGTGACAGAAGCAACATCAGTCCGATCAGGCCCGAAATGCGGCGGCAAGGCGTCATGGTTGGTCCTCGGTGTCCGACAGTCGCACGGCGGCCAGCATCCACTCGGGGACATCCAACTCGCCGGCAGGCTCCAGGCCGTTGGTGGGCTCTTCGATGCCCAACAGGCCGTGGTCCCAGTCGGCGGGTGAGCCCAGCGATGTGGCGGCCACCAGGGTGGCGCTATCGACCCAAGTGGGCATCTCGCTGGGCGTGGCAACCTGGGGCCGCTCGACGGTGTCGACGCCTTGGGGATAGGTCTGCCACACAATCGCCAGCCCCACCAGCACGACGCCCGCCAAGGCCCAGGCGGCGGCAATCGCCATGCGATGCGAAGCGCGGACCGGCGGGCGAGGGGCCACTTCGGGCAGTGCGACACGCTCGACTTCCCGGACGGCCAGCACCAGTTCGGTCATCTCGGCCAGGGCATCGCACGCGGCGGGGTCGTCGGCCAGCGATTGCTCCCAGGCGGCCCGTTCCTCGGGCGTACACTCCTCGGCCAAGGCCAGGAAGGCTTGCCACGCCGCCGAGTCGTCGGGGCGCGGGTGCGAGGTCGAAGCGGGGGTGGGCGAATCGGTCACGTTTCTTGGAACTCCCGGCGGAGCTTTTCGAGGGCCAGTCGCATGCGACTGAGGACGGTTCCGAGAGGTTCGTTCAACTCGGCGGCGATGGTCGCAAAGGTCTTGTCTTCGTAAATCCGCATCCGCACGACGATTCGCTGCTCGGGGGGCAGGCGATCCAGGGCCCGGCGGACGGCCTCGGTGGTTTCCGCCCGGACCAGCGGAGCCGCCGGCTCGGTGGGGTCCGAGGTCCGAGCCTGACGGGATAATTGTTCGAACACCCGCTGGCCAATCGACTCGCGGCGCCGCAACCGCATGGCCTCGTGGAAGGCGACGCGATACAGCCAGCCGACGGCCGTGGCCTGACGGACGGCGTGGCATTGCTCGACGGCTTTGACAAACACCGCTTGCAGCACTTCGGCGGCGGCATCGGGATCGCGCAACACGCCCAGCAGAAACAACCGCAGGCGCTCGCCGTACTCGTCGTGCAGGCGCGCAACTTCGGCGGGCTCAAGCTGGCGGTCTTGCTGAACAGCCAACATTTCCCCCCATCCGGCTGCCATCCGTTTGCGTCTCTCAAATTGATGCGCGACCCACGGCGGCTATTCACTCGGCCGCAAGAATTTTCTCAACCCGGCAAGGTGGCAAGCGGGTGGGGACTTGCAGTTCGATGCCGACGGCGACCCTTCGTCCGACCACGGAGATCGCGGGTTTCGCTCAGGCGCGATGGACCAACCAGGCGATGACGTCCAGGCGGCGGCAGAAGTGGACCAGGGGTGGGCCATCGGGCAAGGCCAAGCCGTCGGGAATCAGGCCCGACAGCTCGTCGAGTTCCAATTCGGCGTGTTCCAGGGGCCAGGGTGAGTGGTCGATCTCGCCACGGTAGGCCACGCCCTTGCGATTGACCACATAC
>JBJHDE010000414.1:0-5390 GCA_050486385.1 Planctomycetales bacterium
CGAGGCAGATGCTCGACCGCCAGGCTGGCTGGCAGCAGCAGTTTGTTCAGGGGTTCGGTGTCGAGTTGCTCGGCGGAGATGGCCGACTCCAACGTAAACGACCCCACGGCGGTTCGGACCAGCCGACTCATCATGCCCACGGTTCCCAGACTCTCGGCCAAGTCGCGTGCCAGCGATCGGATGTAGGTGCCCCGACCGCAGCGGATCCGCAAGTCGAGTTCGGGGTACTCGTAGCGAAGCACCTCGATTCCGTCGATCCGCACGGGTCGGGCAGCCAACTCGACGGCCTGCCCCCGCCGAGCCAGTTTGTACGCCCGCTTGCCATCGATCTTGATGGCCGAAAACTCCGGCGGCCGCTGATCGACCACACCCGTCCACCGCGCGATTGCCTGCTGCAAGTCGTTCTGGCTGGGTCGAATGGCGTCGTCTACGGCGACGATGTCGCTATCGTTGTCCAACGTGGGACTGGTGCATCCCAACAGAAAGGTGGCCTCGTAGCACTTGGCCGAATCCTGCACGGCGTGAATCAGCCGTGTTGCCCGGCCGACGGCAATGACGAGCACCCCCGAGGCCAACGGATCGAGCGTGCCAGCGTGCCCCACTTTGGCGGGTCGATACAGTCGCTGGACTCGATTGACCGCCTGCCGCGACGACCAGCCCACGGGCTTGTCCAGATTGATCAGACCCAGCCAACGTGGGGGAGCTTTCCGCGTCATCACCAACTGCTTTGGGCGTCGGACGTGGGCCTCAGGCCGGTACGGCCGAGGCCATCAAACGGGTTAGGGGGGCCACACCAACACGGCCTTGGCCTGGCTGCTGACCGCGACTGGCCAGCTCGCCGCGGCGAATGGCAACCTCGGGCGGGGCATCGATGCCAATTCGCACCGATTGACCTTGTACGCGAACCACGGTGACCGTAATATCTTCGCCGATCAGGATCCGTTCCTGAGATTTCCGGGTCAGAACCAGCATTGTCAGTCCTCCTCGACTGAGACGGGAATCGTCACGAGATAAGCAACGCAGGTCCTGGAAAAGCACGTCGCGTGCCAACCGGTCCCCTCCCGCGCTGCCAAGACGTAAGTTCCTTCCGCAATGGAACTTGCGTCATCGATCTTTTGCTCGGCCCGATTCCTCGTGGCCCCAATTCTTCAATCCGCCGGGCGTTACAATCGCTCAGGCATGAAGAATTCGACCCTGCTGGCCCAATTTCTCCCAAAATGTCGACCGGCGGCTCCCCGTGGAAGCCGCCGGCCTCACATTTTTGGAAAGCAACGCTTCACAGTCGTGAGACTTGTTTCGGCAAGCGAACGCCAAGCGGCTGAAGGTCAATCGACCAGCACGCTGACGTCGGCCCAGTAGCCGTGCTCGAAGTGCCAATCGTTGGCCCGGTTGTGCAGCTCGAGTCGCACTTGCTGGCCGGCGAACTCCGAGAGGTCGATTTCGACATCCCGCCACATCCGGCCTTCGTCGCGACGGACGATGCTGTCGTGTAGCACCTTGCCGTTGGCCCGCACAATGAGCTGCCAATCGCCTTGCTCGTCGGGAGCCACACCCAGCCGCAGTCGCGCCGAGCGGCCCTCGGGCAATTCGAGCGTGCGGCTCAGAATCGCCGGCGCCTGACGCGAGATGGGATGCGTCCTCAGGACGCCCACCCGATTCTGATACTCGGGAATCAAGGCCACGCCCCCATCGCCGCTGCCGTTGAGCGCAAAGCCCGGCGCGACTTCGCCCACCAGTTCCGGAAACTCGCGGGGGTTGGTCGTCTCGCGAGCATCGGGCAACACCGTGCCTGGGATGGGCCGAGCCTCGGCATCATCCGGGTGCCGATCCAGCGTCAGGAAGGCAAACAGATCGGCAATCTCCTGAGGCGTCATCTGCTTTTCCACGCCCTCGGGCATCAGCGAAAGCTGGCTGGTGACCATCTCGTCGATGTCGTCGCGGGGGATGACCTCCTGCTTGCCGCCCTGAACCTTCAGCACCACCCGTTGCGGACTGTCTTCCACCAGCAAGCCGGTCAGCACGCGGCCATCTTCGGTGATGATGGTGCGGGCCTGGTAGTCGGCACCAATCACCAAGCTGGGGTCGAACACATTGGACAGCAGTTGCTCGAACGACGCCCGACCGTTGCGGGTGATGTCGGGGCCGACCTCGACGCCCTCGCCATACATGGTGTGGCACTGGGCGCACAACCGTTTGTAAACCGGGATGCCGCGATGCGGATCGCCCTCGGTCGAGCGGATCAACGCCCGCATCTCGGCGATGAGCTGCTCGCGGGCGGGGTCGCGCTCGGTGCGGACCGAGCCGAACAACCGCTTGGCGGTGGAGACCAGTTCGTCATCGCTGCTGCTGAGCAGCTTTTGAATCTGATTGGCGTTCAAGACCGATCGCGGGATGCTTTCTTTTTCGACCGCGGCCAGCAACTGCTTGGCCCAGCCGCCGCGGCTGGTCAACAGCTCAACGGCTCGCGGCTTGAGTTCCGGTTCGAGCTGGTCGTAGTGTTCGAGCACCAACTTGGCGATCTTGGGATCCGACAGCCGTGTCAACTCGGCCAGCACTCCGCCACGGATCTCGGGTCGGACTTGCCGCGGATTGCCCAGGGCCCAGCGGACCACGACGACGGTCTGGTCCGAATTGTTGTCGGCCAACGCGCGGAACAGCCGCAGGGCCTCGGCCGGCTGGTCCGAGGCTTCCCCCTGCAGGCGGGCGAACAGTCGCTCGCGAGCCGTGGTGTGTCCCAGGCTGGCGGCCAAGAGCAGGATGTCCTCGCGTCGCACTTCGCCCGCGGGCTTCTCTCCCAGGGCCTGGAAGACTTGGTTCCAGCGTTCGGCCAGGCGGCCACGCAGCTCGGACGGCAGCTCGCCGCTTTGCACGCGACGGGTGATCTCGGCAAAGGTGCTTTGGGCGGCCCCGGCCGCGGGCCCCGTGGGCAACGCGGCCAGCACCTCCAGCAAATCGGCCACGGTATCAATCTCGTCGCGTTGGGTCGCGACCACAAACTCCACGACTTGCGGCAGCAGGTCGATCACGCCGGGTCGATCGAGCTGACCGCTGGTGCGGAGGTGGGTGAGAAACTCCGACGCCCCCTCGGCAAGCTGCGGTCGCAGATTCTGCCAGACTACATGCTTCAACAGCTCGTCCGGTTCAGGCGCCGAGGCCACATCCACCAAGGCGGCCCGGGCGTCGAAGTCGGCGAGCTTGCCGGAGGCAATCGCCACCTGCAACCGCACGTCCGGGGCCGAGTCGCGGGCCAGTTCCCGCACCCGCGCTCCGACTTCGGGGCTGACTTGCCCCATGTTGCCTGCCGCCCGCACGCCCCAGGCACGCAGCGGCGACTCGTCGCGGTTGAGCAGCGCCAGGTGCTCGTCGTTTTCCAGCGTGCCGGTGCCCACCAGGGCAAACAGCGCGTGCATGCGATACTTCAGCGCGTGATCGCCAAACACCATATCCCACAACCGCGGCCGAGCCACATCGCTGTTGCGTTCAATCAACAGCCGCTGGGCGATATCCCGATCGTAGACGTTCGGGCTGGCCAACCGGGCGATCAGTTCTTCGTCGCTTTCGTCGGCCAGGTTGAAGTTCACCCGGCGGGGCGTCTCCTGGTAGCGAACACGCCACAAGCGGCCGTGTCGGCGATCGATGCCACCGGGATCGCGATTGGCGTCCTGGTAACAGTGATAGCGGTCGTACCAGTCCAACACGTACAGGCTGCCGTCGGGGCCAGTCTTTTGCACCACGGGCATGAACCACACATCGTTGGCCGTCAGAAAATCGGGCTCGCCGGTGCCGAAGTAAGTCGAGCCCTCGCGGCGGATAGCATCCACATTGATGCAGCCACCGTGAATGTTGCCCATATACAGCTTGTCGCGATACTCCGGCGGATAGGCGTCGCTGTCGAAGTAGGTCAAGCCGCAGTAGGCGGCCATCTGATGTTTGTGACGCACAATCGAACGCATGGGCCGCGTGAAGGGCGGATAGGGACCGCCTTGACGGATGTAGTAGGCGCTCTCGGCGATATGCCAGAGGTGATCAATCACGCAGGCGCTCACAAACGCGCTACCCTCGTGATCGAAGCCAATCCCCCAGGGATTGCTGGTCCCCTCGGAAAACAGTTGGAACTCGCGGGTTTGCGGGTGAATCCGAAACATCGCGCAATTGAACACAAACTCGCGATCCCCCTGCTTGACCCGGCTGTGATTGAACACCCCATTCAAACCGTACAGCCAACCGTCGGGCCCCCAGGTGAGGCTGTTGGGCAGCTCGTGCGTATCGGTGCGGCCAAAGCCGGTGACCACGACTTCGATGTTGTCGGCCTTGCCGTCGCCGGTGGTGTCTTGCATGAACAAAATATCCGGGGCATTGGCCACCCACACCCCACCGTGGCCCACGGCAATACCGCTGGGGATGTTCAGCCCCTCGGCAAACACGGTCATCTTGTCGGCCTGGCCGTCGCCGGTGGTGTCTTCAAACACCTTGACGCGGTCCTGGCCCTCTCCGGCCGACCGCCGCGGATACTCGACACTCTCGGTGACCCAGATCCGCCCGCGTTCATCAAAGCACATCGCCACCGGATTGATCAGGTCCGGCTCGCTGGCCACCAGCTCCACGCGGAACCCCTCCGGCACCGTCATCTTCGCCTGGGCGTCCTCGGGCGACAGCGGCGGACCCGGCGGTTCATTCTGCCGACGGGGGATAAAATCGTCGTCGGCATTCAGGAGACCACCCCAGGCACACAACCCAGCCAACACAGCGACAACAACCAACCTCATTTTATCCTCGGGGCACGAGAAACCGCGGAAGCACGCCGACGGGACCAACCAACCACCACCTTGAGGGTGGGCACTCATCGGAACCACCAGTGGCGAGCGGGCGTGCCAACACACGCCCTCGCTCAACCCACCGGGCCGATGATTCGGATCGACCCTTGCGCTTCCCCCAGAATGCCCAGAACTTTCGCCCAGGGGAAGAGGCGCCGCTGCAATTGGGGCCGCTCAACAGCCGAGGGACTCTCGGCTAGAATCGTGGGGCGTATTGGCCGACACCCAGAATCCGCATCCAGGAGACATCGTCCTGAGCGACTCCTTGTTCGATTCGTTGACGCCCGCCCAGCAGCAGGCGGTGCGGGCCACCGACGGCGCGCTGCTCATCCTGGCGGGGCCTGGCAGCGGTAAGACCCGCACGCTGGTGCATCGCATGGCCTACCTGGTGCGCGAAGGCGTGCACGAGAGCCGTCTGCTGGCCCTGACGTTCACCAACAAAGCCGCCGACGAGATGAAGTCGCGAATCGCCCGGCTGGTCCCCGGCACCAACATCTGGGCGGGCACCTTCCACCGTTTTGGCGCCCGACTGCTGCGTCGCCATGCCGAGCGGGTGGGGCTGGAGCCCAATTACTC
>JBJHDE010000415.1:0-5390 GCA_050486385.1 Planctomycetales bacterium
CAGCAGCCGTCCCCCCAATGAGCCCCTCGAGGGGACATTTCTAATGGCGCCGCGATGGGGACATTTCTAATGGTTGCTAACAATTTCGGGCGTAGAAACGCATCGACTGGGGCCGACGAGGGCAACCTGCCTCACTTGCTCTGCACCGTCCGGATGTGCAGCTCCTTGAGGTTCTTAACGAGTCGCTAAGCCATCGATCGTTGCAAAGAACCCCGGGCTAACGCCCGTGGGCTGATGGTCTTTGGAGGGCATGGGCGATGAACCATTAGCCGCGACGCGGAGCGTCCGGTTCTTAATGAGTCGACAAGCCATCGATCGTTGCAAAGAACCCCGGGCTAACGCCCGAGGGCTGATGGTCTTTGGAGGGCATGGGCGATGAACCATCAGCCGCCGCGCGGAGCGAGGCGGGCCGACGGTTTGGCCCGAGCACCCCTCAGCCTCACTCGCTCTGCACCGTCCGGATGTGCAGTTCCTTGAGTTGCCGGGCGTCGACGCCGCCGGGGGCGCCGGTCATGAGGTCGGTGGCTTGCTGGGTCTTGGGGAAGGCGATCACGTCGCGGATGTTGTCTTGACCGGCCAGGATCATCACCAGTCGATCCAGCCCCAGGGCAATGCCACCGTGGGGCGGCGCGCCGTATTTCAGGGCTTCCAGCAAAAAGCCAAACCGCTCGTTGGCGGTCTCGGCGTCCAGGCCCAACAGGCCGAACACCGTCGACTGCACGCCTCCGTCGTGAATCCGGATCGTCCCGCCACCAGCCTCCAGGCCGTTGATCACCAGGTCATAGGCCTGGGCTCGCGCGGCGGCCGGATTCTCGGACAAGCTGGCCAGATCGCTGGGTCGCGGCGCGGTGAACGGGTGGTGCATCGCGTCCCAACGGTTTTCGTCGTCGTTGAAGGCAAACATCGGAAACTCAACCACCCATGAACAGTGCAGCGCCCGGGGATCGTACAACTCCAGCTCGCGGGCCAAGCGCCGCCGCAGGCCATTGAGCGCCTTGCAGGTCACCTCCCAGGCATCGGCCACAAACAGCAGCAAATCGCCGGGCGCGGCCTGCATCCGCTGGCCAATCCGTTGCAGCAACTCGGGGGCAAAGTTCTTGGCCGTGGGCGAGGCCAGTGTGCCGTCGGCCTCGACCTTGAACCACACCAGGCCCTTGCAGCCGAAGTCGCCCTTCACAAAATCCGTCAGCTCGTCCAGGCCCTTGCGACTGTAGCGGGCGGCCGCCTGCGGGGCACACAGACCACGCACCTTTTGCCCGCCGTCGGCCGCGGCGCGGAACACCCGAAACTCGGCCTCGGCCGCCAGGTCGGTGACGTCCACCAGCTCCATGCCGTAGCGGAGGTCCGGGGCATCGTGGCCGAAGCGCTCCATGGCCTCGTCGTAGGTCATCCTGGGCAGCGGCAACGTGACTTCGACGCCAAGCACCTCGCGGGCCAGTCGCGCAATCAGCCCGTCGATCAGGCTCATCACATCGTCGGCATCGACCCAGGTCATCTCGAGGTCAAGCTGCGTGAACTCCGGCTGCCGATCGGCCCGCAGGTCCTCGTCGCGGAAGCAGCGGGCAATCTGCATGTAGCGGTCGTAGCCGGCCATCATGAGAATCTGCTTGTAGAGCTGCGGGCTCTGCGGCAGGGCATAAAAGTGGCCGGGATGTACGCGACTGGGCACCAGATAGTCGCGTGCGCCCTCGGGCGTGCTGCGGCCCAGCATCGGGGTTTCGATCTCGAGGAAGCCGTGCTCGTCGAGATACTCGCGCATCACATGCGACACCCGATGCCGCAGGGCCAGAGTCCGCTGCAGCTCCTCGCGCCGCAAATCCAGATAGCGGTGCTGCAAGCGGACCTTCTCGCCCGGCAGCTCGCGGCTGGAGGGCTGCACCGGGCAGGGTTCCGACTTGTTGAACAAGGTCAACGCCCGGGCGCGAACCTCGATGCCCCCGGTGGCCAGCTTGGGATTGACCGTGCCTTCGGGCCGAGGGGCGACGATGCCCGAGATGCTGACCGTGTACTCGGCCCGCAAGATTTTGGCGCGTTCCAGCAGTTCGGCGCCGCTCTCGGGGCTGAACACGACTTGGGTCTTTCCGTAGCGGTCGCGGAGGTCGACAAACAGGCTGCCGCCGTGATCGCGCTCGGTGTCCACCCACCCGCAGAGGGTGACTTCCTGGCCAACGTGTTCGGGTCGGAGTTCGCCACAAGTGTGCGTGCGGAGCAAGATTCGGTTCTCCCCAAAGACGTCCGGAAGCAGCGGCCCCACAAAGCGGGACACGCATTGTAATTGCAGCCCGGCGTTTGGGAACCGACCCGATCGATCGCGATGACGCAGCCCGACGCCCGTTGAAGGACCGCGCCGGTTGAAGGACCCAAGGCGCAGGCGGCCGGGTTCGGGCCGGGGCACGCGATTAGTCGCCGTCGGTGCGATGGCCGACGCTCGCGGTGGTACGTTCGGGGGGGTTCGGGCGGACCGTAGGCCGCGCGGTCGCCGTGGCCGGGGCCGGTTGCTGGGCCTCGGGCGGAATGAAGACCCGACCCAACGGGCTGAGCAACAGGGCGGGCGTCAGAAACAAGTCGGCCAGCACGCCGGCGAACAGCAGCCAACACATCAGGATGCCGAAGCGGGCGACGGGCAGAAAGTCGCTGAGGCCGAACACCAGGTTGCCGAGACCGGCGATCAGGGCGGTCTGCAGCATGGCGTTGCCGCAATTCAGATAGGCCCCGCGGACCGCCTCGACGCGGCTTTGCCCCTGGCCCATGCCACGGCGGAACCAACCCAGAAAATGCAAGGTGCCGTCGACGGCAATGCCCATGGCCACGCTGGCGGTCATCATCGAGCCCACATCCACCGGCACGTCGCCGGTGAACAGATTCAGCCAGCCCATGGTGCCAAAGATGAACACCGCCGGCAGGATGTTGGGCAGCATGCTCAGCAGGCCCGCGCCGGGGCCCCGCAGCAGTACGCACATCACCAGGGCAATCAGGACGAAAGCCGTCAAGAAGCTGGTCCGCAGACCTTCGAGCAGCTTGCGTTGGGCCCGGAAGAAGACCGGGTCCATGCCCGTGTAGGTGGCGCGGATGCCGGCGTGGCCCTCCTCGGCCAATTGGGCCAGGGCCGGTTCCACCCGCTGCTTGAGGTTCTCGATGAATTGCTCGTAGGAGATCCGCGACAGCGAATCCATCCGGGCGGTGATGCGGAACCGCTCGATTGGCACTTCGGCGGCGGCATCCGGCGGGTCCGTTTGCCCATTGGTCGCGCTTGGGGGCTCGCCGGTGGCGTAATAATCCAGGCCGTCCAGGCTCCGCCGCAGCTTGTTGACCGCCGCAACTTGACGGAAGCTCAGCCGCTGGCCCTCTTGGGTTTGAAAGATGCGATCGGGCGGAACGAAGGTCGCGGCACTGATGGTGTTGCCCACCTCGGGCAGGTCCAGCACCGAACGCTCGATCTGGCCGACGACCTCCAGCCGTTCAAGCAGGTTCTGCGTGTTGACCTCGTCATCAAAGGCCAGCACGACTTCCAACGCGGCATGTGGACCCAACGTGCGGTCGATCCAGGCAATATCCTGATAGATGTCGCTGGTGGTTTGAAAAAACCGTGTGGGTTTGACCGTGGTCTCAATCCACATTGATCCCGCACCCAGGCCCACCATCAAAATCAGGCAGGCGACCAGCACCCAGGTGTGTCGGGCGATCACCAGATCAGCCATCCACCCCAACCATCGTGGCGGCTGGGCAACCTGAATGGACGTCTGCCGTTTGGCGGCGTAGCTCAAACGCCAGCGGTGCCAGATGTGCAAGCCGTAGGGCAGCCACAAGAACAGCAAACCGAAGGCCATCAGCGCCCCGGTGGCGGCGTACAGGCCGAAACTCCGCACGGGAATGATCTCGCTGGTGGTCAGCGATCCCAGGCCAATGGCCGTGGTCGCCGCTGACAAAAACGAGGGCCACCACGCCTTGCGGAGACTGCGGCGGAGGGCCTCGTCGGGTTCGGCTTCGCCAATCGCCTCGCGGAAGTAATTCACCAGGTGGACGGCGGACGAAAAGGTCAGCAGCCCCAACAGCACCGGCATCACGATCAGCACCAGATTCATGCTGCCGCCGGTCGGGGCCACCTGGGCCAGTCCCAGCAGGGCGGCGTAGCCGGCAACCACCATGACCATCAACACCAGCACCACGCTCTTCAGCGCCCAGTAGGCCATCACCACCGACAGCAGCACCGACAGGCCGACCCAGGTGACAATCGCATCACGACTCTCGCTGTCGACCGCGGCACTGACGATCGGCGCCCCGGCCATCCGCAGGTCTTTCTCGGGGATGCCCAGATCGTCGACCAAGACGGTTCGCATCCGCTGGACGGCCGCCTCGCGGAATTGCCGACCGTTGGGCGACAGCCGCACCAGGGCCATGGTCGTTTGACCATCCAGCCCCACGGCAAAGCCCCGCAGCCGTTCAAGCGCCAGCTCGCGCGAAAAGTTGAGCGGCTCGGCCATCAAACTGGCCAGAATCTGATTGCCCGTGCGGCAATCGTGAAACAACGGCAGGCCGCTCTCGGGGGGCTCCATCACCAGCCGACAGAACTCTTCGAGCCGTTGGTCGCCTAAACGCAGACCCTCCCAGCTCACCAGAGCGTACTCGTCGTTGGAAAACTGCTCAAGAAACCGTCGGTACTCCACCGTCTCGGCGGTGCCTTGCGGCAACCACTGCGAGACGTCGTTGTTGGTGGTCTTCATGGATTGCCCGGCCGCCCACAACAGCACCGGCCCCAAGGCCAGCAAGGCGAGGGTGATCCAAGGACCAGTCCGACGGTAGAACGTCTCCATAGGAGGGAGGGTCACGCCGAGGGAGGAAAATCAAGACAATCGCTACAACCGCACACGGGGAATAAGCTAGCCGACCCGGTGCGGCATGGTCCAGAGCACCCCGCGCCATCCGTCGGCCACCACACCAGGGCCCCCCGCCAAACTTTGCCGCTCAAACCGTCTGGGGGACCAATTCATGGCCGTCGGCGGTTTGCAGATCTTCAGCGGGCATTCACGGCGGGTGTTACTTCTGAGGCCCCCCACCGGTCCTCATGCAGGTCCCCCAGGTTTTCGGGGGCTGGCCAATGCTGTCTCCTGAACCCCGCCGAAGGCAACGGACAAAACGTGTGCCACCAGTTTCGGTTCCCGTTTCAGGCTCAGGCCGGTTTCCACAGTTTTGTCGGCAATCAGGAGCCGGCCACCGACGGCCACCTTACCCAGATTTCCCATTCCCTGCCGTTACACATGTTGCAACCCCTCGGATTGGTCGCCGCGGGAAAAATCGCTGGAACACAGACAATTCGGCACAACCCGAACCGGCCGAACAACCGATAACAGGGGCGACTCGGGTTGGACATCCGACCTGGAGTGGTCCTCGTC
>JBJHDE010000416.1:0-5386 GCA_050486385.1 Planctomycetales bacterium
TGCCGCTGACAACCCAAGGGGGACTGCCGCCCGATGGCGGGCGTTGGGGCGTGGTGGCTGGCCGCGATGGCACAATGACCCTGGTGCAACCCGGCGAGCCGCTCACCGCCAGCCAAGTGGCCTTGCCGTTGGGTCGGCCCCTCGGCTGGGTCGAGCATGCCCGTGGGCTGGCCCTGGCCACCGCCGAAGGCACGGTCGCGTTGATTGATGCCGACCGCGGAGCCAACGGCCGGGGGGTTCGGTCTGTGCCAACCGGATTGCCTCTGGCGGCGATCGTCAAGTTCTCGCCCGAGGAACCCGATTTCCTCCTCGTAGCATCCGATGGCCGGTTGTTGCGGCTCGACGCGAACGCCGTTGCCGCCGCGCAGATGGCCGAACGCGATCCCTGAGGCCGCCAGCGGGGAGCTTGAGGCTCCCTGCACGTCGGCCCGTTCCGCCCCGAGCGCACGCCGGATCGCGATGGCGTGGCCTGCCGGCACTTGTCGAGTTGGTTCGCCGGCCGCCCATCGGGATGTTGGCCCGAATGCCCCGATCCCCGCGGCTTGCGATGAGCAGTTTCGACTTGGACAATCGCCCAGTCATCACCGGCATGGGCTGCGTCTGCCCCCTGGGGCACACCCCCGCCGAGCTGCTCGAAGCCCTCGACCAGCGGCGCTCGGGCGTGATTCCGCTTTCGCCGGATCAGGCCGGCGGGCTGCCCATTCCCGCGGCCGGCCAGGTGCAGCAGGCCATCACCCTGCCCAAACGGCTGCGAAAAAGCAAAAAACTGATGAGCCGCGAGGCCCAGTTTGCCGTGACCAGCAGCCTGGCCGCTTTGCATCACGCGGGACTTTGCCCAGCCACCGACACCGGCCTGGGAACGCTGGACCCGGAGTTTTCGCCGGAACGGGTGGGCGTGGTCTGTGGGGCCGATGTGATTCGCCTGCCCATGCAGGATTTTCAGGCCGCCTATGCACACAGCCTGATTGCCAACGACGACGGCACCCAGCGGTTCTCGATGGAGCGGTTCGCCTCGCACGGCATCTTCCAGACGTTTCCGCTGGCGTTCTTGAAGAATCTGCCGAATATGCTGGCCGCGCACGTTTCGATTGCGGCTGACGCCCGCGGGCCCAACAACACCCTGCAGACCCGTTCGGCGGCCAGCCTGTTGGCGGTGACCGAGGCCGCCGGCTATCTGCAACGCGGCGCGGCCGATTGGATGATCGCCGGCGGGTCGAGCCATCGGCTGCATCCGTTCGACCTGGTTCGAACCGCGATGTTCGAACACATGGCCCAGGGCGACCCGCCGCCGTTCGCCCCGGAGGACCTTTCACGGCCCTTCGACCGCGAGCGCGTGGGCCTGGTTCGCGGCGAAGGGGCCGCGGTGGTCGTGCTGGAACGCCGGCAATCGGCCATCGAGCGCGGTCAGCCGATCCTGGGGGAAATCGCCGGGCTGGGCTGTTCCATGAGCCTGGCCCACGAACCCGCCGAGGCCGGGCTGATCCGCGCAATCGGCCAAGCCTTGCAGCGTGCCCAATTGCCAGCCAGCGCGATTGGCCATGTGGTCGCCGAAGGCAGCGGCACCCGGCCAGGCGACGCCACCGAGGCCCGAGCGATCCACCAGGTTCTGCCCGATGTGCCGGTGACCACGCCCAGTGGCTGGATCGGCCATTTGGAAGCCGCCGCCGGCGGCATGCAGTTGGTGTGGGCCCTACTGAGCCTGCAAAGTGGACGCGTCCTGCCCACGCGGAATCTGTCGGCCGTGGCCGACGATTGCCCCATTCCCGTGGTCCGCGAGGCCCGAAGCGATCGCCCACCGACCTGCGTGGTGTGCAATCTCACCGCACAAGGTCAGGCCGTGGCCGCCGTGATTGTCGGCCACCGCGCATGAATCGCGCAATCGGATCGAGCGGCCCCAGAGCAGGGCATTCGGGGCGAATTGCCCAGCGTCAGGCTTGCGAATCCATCACTCCGGCAGCATCATGGTCGTCATGACGATCCTACGATTGAGCCTGGTCCTGTGCTTCCTGACCCCCACTCTTTCCTGGGGTGAAGAGCCCGTGTTTCGGGCTCCTCCCGACGATGCCGAAGGGCTGGTGGCCTTCTGGGACTTTCAAGAACCCGATGGCCAGCCGTTCACTTCACGAGGGGCCGAACGCCTGGCCCTGGAAGAACCCTTTGGCAAGGTCGAACGTACGGACGGGGGCATCCTGGGCCCCCGGGCCATTCGCATTCGAGTGGGCCAACAGCTTCGAGTCCCGCGGGACAAGCTCGGCCGACTCAACATCCACGGCCCCAAAGCCCAAGTCACCCTGATGGCCTGGATCAAACGCGATTCCCCCCGCTACTGGCAGTCGATTGCGGGCGTGTGGGACGAGACCCACGAGAAACGGCAATACATGCTGTTTCTCAATGCCCGCTGGGCCACCGATCAGCGGACGATGGAACGCTTCGCGAGTCAGGACCGGATCCACGGGCACGTCTCCAGCGTGGGGGGGCCCACGCCCGGCAAGACGTTTTGCTACACCTATTCGTCTGGGGCGACGGGGATTCCCATGCAGCGTTGGACCTGGATTGCGATGACCTACGATGGCCAGTTCAGCCGGGTCTACGTCGATGGTCGACTGGATGCCCACGAGCACACCAACCCGTTTCCTTACGACAAAGGCCTGTTTGACGGCGGCGACGAGGGGGCCGACTTCACGATTGGCGCCAATCACGTCGCGGGCCGGGCCAACAACAATCCCTTTGGCGGCTGGATGAGTGGCGTGGCCGTTTTTGATCGGGCGCTCGATGACAAAGCCCTTGGCTGGTACGCCCCCCAGGCCCCTAACTCAGACGACGACCATCCATGAAGTTCGATCGACGCGACTTGCTGCGAATGTTGGGCGGGATCAGCCTAGGGACCGCCGCGGGATTGGCCTTGCCACCGCGATGGGCCCACGGGGCGTGGAATGTCCTCCGCGGGCCCTATCTGCTGGCCGAAATCGAGCCCACCGTCGAGGTGCCCATTCCCATGGGCAAGCGACAGCCTTTCGGCTGGCAGACCTGCGGGGTGCCTCAACCCGGCGACGACCAGGACGATGGCCCCCTGCTGCGATTCAAGCAGACCGATCCCGACAACCGCACGCCCACCCATCTGCGGATCACCGTAGCCCTGGACAATCGCGAAGAAAAGCGGGTCGACGCCGTGCTGGCCAGTTCGGGGCGGGTGGTGGGGACGTTTGACCTCCGCTACTCCGATTTCCTCCAGGTCCAGGAGATCCCGCTCTCGGCCAGCGACGCCCGCAGCGCGTTGAAAGAAGGGGTGCGTCTGCGGATGACGCGGGGGACCGAGCCGCTGTGGTTCTTTGCTGGCGACAGTCCCGACAACACGATTCACCCGGGGCTGCTGCCTCACCTGCTGCTGCCAGATCAAGACCCCGTGGAAGCGGCCTTCCTGCACCGGATTGCCACCACCGCCAGCGTCGATCCGTTCGGCTGGCGGGAAGGCTGCGTGCTGGACGGACTGTGGGCTCTGCGATCGGTGCTTCCCGGCGACACGGCGCGACGCGCCATCGACCGGCACCTGGCACTGTTCCTCATGCCCGATGGCAAGCTGCGGATGGAAGACCACCTCAGCCGCCCCAGCGACAACCGCATTTTCAGCATCGAGGCCACCCTGCCGTGGGCCGTGATCGCCCGCATCGACCCCAAGCACGGCCAAGTGGATCGGGCCATCGACTTTTGGATGAGTCGCAAGGCGGACGACGGACTGGTGGGCGGCAACACCGCCACCACCGAAGGCTGCTACACGGTGGCCTATCCCATGCTGGTGGTCGCGGCCAAGCGCGAACGCGACGACCTGCGGAAACTGGCCATCAAGCAGTTGTTGCTCCGCCGCGATCGCCTGTTTTACAACGGTAGCATCTACCAGAAGCGCACCGGCACCGATCGTCCCACCTTCCGCAATTGGGCCCGCGGCGTGGCCTGGTACTTTTTGGGACTTTCGCGCTGCCTGGAAGTCCTGGGCGATGACGCCACCGACGAACTCCGCGAGGCCTGGCGCGACGCGGCCCAGCTCGTGGAGAAGCACCAGACCGAAGCCGGCCTGTGGTACTGTTTCATGGACGACGACACCAGCGGGATTGATACCTCGGGCTCGGCTGGTGTGGCCGCTGCCTTGGCCCTGGGAGCCAACCTCGGCCTGGCGCCCGCCCAGGCCCGCGAACAGGCCGAACGCACCCGTAAGGCCTTGCGGGGGTATCTGTCGACCGATGGCTTTTTACGAGGCGGCGCCCCAAGCAACAAGGGCGGTCGAGGCCTGCAGCACGGCGACTATCGCGTGATCATGAAGACCGGGATGGGGTTGTTGGGCTCGCTGATTGCCGCATTGAAATCAGCCCCACCCAAGAACGACGCCTAAGCACCGCGGGCCAACTCCAGCCCCGAGAGCGTGCCGGTACTGGAGGCGAACCGATCGGTCTCGATTCCCAGACGCTGGAGCATCGAGACAAACAGATTCGGCAGCGGGGCATTGTTCTTGCGATCGAAGGCCAGGTGCTGGCCATGGCGGAAGCCGCCGCCCGCCAGCAGAATCGGCAGATTCTTGGTGTCGTGATTGTTGCCGTTGCCCAGGTTGCTGCCAAACAGCACCATGGTTTGATCCAGCAGCGTGCCCCCAGCCTCGGGCGTTTCACTCAGCGACTTCAGCAGACCGGCCAGCTTGCGGAACTGGGCCAGTTCAAGGTTCATCAACTGCTTGAGCTTGTCTTCCCGACCCACGTGATGCGACAGGTTGTGGGCCTCGCTCGACACGCCGGGAATGTGCTCGCGGAAGCCATCCAGGCGGATGAACAACGAGATCAGCCGCGTGGAATCGGTCGCCAAGGCGAGATGCACCAGTTTGAACATCGAGTCCAGCTTCTCCAGCAGGTACTCGCCCTCGCTGGGCGGGGGCTCGTCAACCTGGGGCTTGGGCCGCCGCTCCCATTCTTCGGCAATCACCAGCCGCTGCTCGACCTCGCGGACCGCCGTGAAGTACTGATCCAGCCGATCGCGGTCGCCGTGGCCCAAACGCTGACGCAGGTTCGCGGCCCGCTCGCCCACGACGTCCAGGATGCTGCGACCCGTGCGAAGCTGCTCGACCTGTTGGTCCACGGCCGCGGGATCGCCTTCAATAAACAGGGCCTTGAACACCGAGGCGGGGCTCCGCTCGGCCGGCACCATCACACCGCTGGACGTGAACGACAGCGACTGATTTCCATTCTGGGCCACAACCAGCGGCAAGGTGATCGGCAGGGTCATCACGATGATCGAGGTTCCGTCAAGGAACATGCCGATCACCACATACATCGCCAGCAGCGCAAGGATCAGCACGAAGGGTTGCAGCTCCAGCGCCGCGATCTGCCCGGCGATGAATCGGGGC
>JBJHDE010000417.1:0-5373 GCA_050486385.1 Planctomycetales bacterium
CCTCGGGACAGCTCGAACCGCCCAGCCCCAAGGACTATCCGACCTTGGGCAGCAACATCGTCAAGATGCGTCCGCTGGACGAACCCATGCTGCCGTTTGTCGCCATGCCCCGCCCGCTGCAAGAAAGCGGCGTGGTCAACAAGGGGGGCACCGCGGGATTCCTGGGTCGGGCCTACGATCCTTATTATCTGTTTCCGCCGGGCGACGACATGGACATGGCGAAGATGGATCGCATCAACGTGGGCGATCTCAAGCTTCGCAGCGAGATCACCTCGGATCGCCTGGGCCGGCGGGCCCGGTTGCGGCAGGTGCTCAACGACGGCATGCCGGCCGTCGAGCGGGCGGTCGAGAGCTACGACCTGGACGAGTACTACAAGCAGGCCCTCGATCTGGTGCTGTCGGGCAAGGCCCGCGACGCCTTTGACTTGCCGAGCGAGCCCGACGAGGTCCGCGATCGCTACGGCCGCAACACCGTGGGGCAGAGCTGCTTGCTGGCCCGGCGGCTGGTCGAGGCCGGCACGCGGTTTGTCCAGATCAACTGGCCCAAGGTGGCCAACAGCGATAATCATTCGTGGGACACCCACACCGGGCTGTCCAAGCGGATGAAGGATCAGGCCGCCCCGATGTTGGATTCTGGCCTGAGTGCCCTGATCGAAGACCTGGACCAACGCGGCTTGCTGGACGAGACCCTGGTGGTGGCCGTGGGCGAGTTTGGCCGCTCGCCGCAGCGCGGGGTGAGCACCTCGGGCAATAACAACAGCGACGATGGCCGCGATCACTGGCCGTACTGCTACACGGCGGTGTTGGCCGGGGCCGGAGTCAAACGGGGCTTCGTTTACGGACAAAGCGACGAGACGGCCAGTGCCCCGACCGAGAAGCCGGTGCATCCCTGCGACCTGCTGGCCACGATCTACCACTCGGTCGGAATCGTGCCGGATACGATTGTCTACAATCACCTCAATCAGCCCCGCGAACTGGTCAAGGGCCATGTCGTCTCGGGCATCTTGAGGTGACCCTCTGAAGATTTTGCCTCCGAAGAGCCCCCAGGACCCCTGGCGGGTTCCATTCCTTCTCTTTCGGTTGGACCAGACTGATGATGCGTTTTGTGTACTCCGCGGTGCTGGCCACCCTGCTGGCCGCTCCCACGCTGGCGGCTGGCGACACGCCGTCGCCCTCGACCGAACCGATCCATGTGCGGGTGCTGTTCGAGAATAAACCCTCGCGGCAGGCGGTCGTGTCTTGGACGACCAACGCCGAAGGCCAAAAGCACCGGCTGTACGTCGATACACAAAGCCGCGATGGCGAACTGTCGGCGTATGCCAAGGAATTGCCCAGCATCCACTCGGCCCCCTACACCATTCGCCGCGGCGAAGACATCGTGCATTCGTGGGGCCACAATGTGCTGCTGGACAACCTGGAGCCGGCGACCGCCTATTACCTGGTCGTGGCCTCGGGCGACAATGTCTCTCGCGAGTACCACTTCATCACCGCGCCCGAAGACGATCGTGAGATCCGGCTGGTGGCCGTGGGCGATTCGCGCGTGGGCAGCAGTCGGACCAAGGATGACAACAACCGCCGTAAGGTCAATGCAGTGATGCGCGAGCTGTTCGAAAAGCACGACGACATCGTGGCCATGCTGCATGGGGCCGACTACACAAATCGGGCCCACTGGAACGAGCTGTACTACTGGCTCAAGGATCACAGCGAAGTCACCACCACCGAGGCCGGCCGGCTGCTGCCGATCATCCCCGCGCGGGGCAACCACGATACGGACATTGGTTTTGAAGAGATCTTCTGGTGGCCCGAGCGGGCGACAAGCTACTACTACACGACCCACCTCAGCGGCGACGTGGCCGTCATCACCCTGAACACCGAGATCAGCCTGGGCGGCGATCAGCGGGAATGGCTTGAGCAGCAACTCAAGACCCTGCGACCTGCGAATCGGTGGCTCATCGCCCAGTACCATCGGCCCTCGTACCCCAGCGTCCGTAGCTACAACGATGGCGAAGGTCGGCGGCGGGCCTGGGTGCCGCTGTTCGAGAAGCACAATCTCGACCTGGCCTACGAAGGCCACGACCATGCCCTCAAGCGGACCGTGCCCATCCGCGATGGCAAGCACGATCCCGAGCGGGGGATCACCTACATTGGCGATGGCGGTGGCGGCGTCAGCCCCCGCAAGCCCGATCCCACCCGTTGGTATCTGCAATCGCCCGGGTTGGCCATTTCGGCCCACCACACCCACCTGTTCACCTTCAAGAAGGATGAACTTCACATCCAGGCCATCGGCCTGGATCGCGAGGTCCTGGACGAGTTCACGTTGACCCGCGACAACCGTCGCGATTGAGGTGGCCCGGATCCAGTGGGAATCAGAAGTGCTTTGGAAGAAGTCCGTGGCGTGGAGGGATTGGCCGGAACGCGTTAGAGGCTGGTTGTGATTGGCTGGCTTGACCATGGGCGTTTTGAGGAACCCCGGGCTAACGCCCGTGGGCTGAGGAGTTTTGGTAGAGGTCGGTTGTGATTGGCTGGCTTGACCATGGGCGTTTGACGGAACCCCGGGCTAACGCCCGTGGGCTGAGGAGTTTTGGTAGAGGTCGGTGGTGATTGGCTGGCTTAACCATGGGCGTTTGACGGAATCCCGGGCTAACGCCCGTGGGCTGAGGAGTTTTGGTAGAGGTCGGTGGTGATTGGCTGGCTTAACCATGGGCGTTTGACGGAACCCCGGGCTAACGCCCGTGGGCTGAGGAGTTTTGGTAGAGGTCGGTGGTGATTGGCTGGCTTGACCATGGGCGTTTGACGGAACCCCGGGCTAACGCCCGTGGGCTGAGGAGTTTTGGTAGAGGTCGGTTGTGATTGGCTGGCTTGACCATGGGCGTTTTGAGGAACCCCGGGCTAACGCCCGTGGGCTGAGGAGTTTTGGTAGAAGTCCGGTTGTGATTGGCAGTCCTAACCACGGGCGAACACCTCGTACGGCGGCTCCATGTGGTGTGATGCCGCCTTCCCCGGAATCCTACGCGGATGAGCTTGCCGATGAACCCACCGTCCGCCGCAACTCACGCCCGGGGCGGTTGGTACCGGGCGGCCAGTTGGCTATGCCGGTTGGCCGTGCTGGGGCATGCCGCGGGGATGTTTGCCATTGTGCATGGGCTGTTGCAGACGCAGTTCGGCAACCTGCTGTTCATGCACTTCGATTATCCCCACGAGACGGCCGTGGCCATCGAGAAGGTCACCGTCTCGATCTACCTGGGGCTGGCCGTCGTTGCCTTGTTCTACCCCTGCTGGCCGGTGCTGGTGGTGTTGGCCGCTTATGCCTTTATCGAAGGCTGGAGTCGCGTGTTTCTGGGGGGCGAGCGTTTCAGCGAGTACGCCCTCTTTGACCAGGCGTTGCGGTGGACCATGCCGCTGGTCGTGCTGGCCCTGGAGGGTTGCCGCCGTTGCGGGGGATTCACCACCTGGCGGCGTCCGCTGGCCAACGGCCTGCTGCGGGTGGGCATCGCCACGGTGTTTTTGATGCATGGGCTGTTGTGCTGGTGGCAGAACCCAAAATTCGTCGACCTGATTCTCGGCAGCCTGCGGAACACCTTTGGCGGGAACGCCACCGAATCGGCCGCGCTGGAATGGATGAGCTGGATCGCGATTGTCGACTTTGGCGTCGCGGCAATCGTATTGCTGTACCCGCTGGGGCCGGTGCTGGCCTGGGCGGCCTTCTGGGGCCTGATCACGGCCCTGTCGCGGGTCACCAGTCTGGGCCTGCAAGAGTATCACGAGGTCCTGGTGCGGACCTCGCACTTTCTGGCCCCGCTGGCCCTGTGGTGCCTGCTACTCGACGCCCGCAGGGCACGGCAACAGGCGGACCAGGGCGTTGAGCCCAGACCGTCGGCGGGCTCAACGTCGGAGGGTTCCTGAAGGGCTCCCGGAATAGGGATGCGGTTGGCTCAGGCGGTCAGTCCGCCGTCGACGGTGATCACCACGCCGTTGACGTAGGCGGCCTGGGGGCGCACCAGAAACAGCACGGCGTCGGCAATCTCCTCGACCGTGCCCAGCCGCCGGCAGGGGACCCGCTTCTTGAACTCCTCGCGGACGATCTCGGGCAGGGCGTCGCTCATGTCGGTCTCGATCAGGCCCGGGGCGACGGCGTTGCAGGTGATGTTCCGCTTGCCCAGCTCCTTGGCAATCGTCTGGGTGAAGCCCACCATGCCGGCCTTGCTGGCCGCGTAGTTGGCCTGGCCGGGGTTGCCCATAAAGCCCACCACGCTAGTGATGTTGACGATTCGCCCGTAGCGCTTGGAACTCATAATCTTCGAGCACGCCCGGGTGAACAGGAACATGCCCTTGAGGTTGGTGGTGAGGACGTCGTCCCACTCGTCGTCGCCCATCCGCAGCAGCAGGTTGTCGCGGTTGATGCCGGCGTTGTTGATGAGGATGGTCACCGGGCCGTGCTTCTCGGAGACGGCTTCCAGCACGGCGTCGACACTGGCCGAGTCGCACACATCGCAGGCCATGGCCTCGGCGGTGCCGCCGGCGGCGCGGATGGCCTCGACGGTTTCGCCCAGTTTATCGACGTTGCGGGCCACGCAAATCACCTTGGCTCCGGCGGCCGCCAGGGCCAGGGCGATCCCCTTGCCGATGCCTCGGCTGGCTCCAGTGACAATGGCAAGCTGATCGGTCAGGGCCGCGGGGGACGCATCGGGCATGGAAAGTCGCTCCGTCTAGCGCGGAAATGTGGGGTAGGGTGGCGGAGTAATTCGGATCCCCGGATGGCCAACCGTCAGGCCATGACCGTCTGGCAGATGACCTGGCGATCGATCCGCTTCATGAGTCCCTTGAGCACTCGGCCGGGGCCGACCTCGAACTCGACGGTCTGGCCTTCATCGAGCGATCGGTAGCCCGAACCCTGGATGTTGGAGTAATGGACGAACACGTCGTCGCCGCCTTCACGCGAGATGAAGCCGTACCCCTTCTCGGCGTTGAAGAACTTGACGGTACCTGTGGTTGACACTTGTTCTCTTCTCTTCTCTTCTGTGACGACCCGACCACGTGCCGGATCGATCACCAATCCTAGGCCGCTGCTTGCCGGGAAACCCCTTCGGCTCCCCCGGGGCCTGTGTGGTTCCGGCGATTGGTGGGGCATGCTGGTGCGGTGACGCCTCCGAACGCCTCGATCACCACCCATGTGGGCTGTTCGCTCGCGTTCACTGCCACCGAGCCGTCGACAGTGGCGCTCGCGCTCGCCCCGTCCCGTGCTCCAGGGTCGACGGGCACATCGGTGACCGAACACCTAGCGGTCGTCGACTCGGAGGGTGAGGGGGTCGCAGTCGACGAGCTCGACACGCCGTATGGACGGGTGCAGGTCATCGAGGTCCCGGCCGGGCCATT
>JBJHDE010000418.1:0-5363 GCA_050486385.1 Planctomycetales bacterium
ACCGGGACCCTTGCGAGAGTAGGTAGGGATTGTGTCGATTGAGTGAATCGGGTGTGAAATCTCGACGAGTGTTTCCCCCAGGCGGCACTCAGGGTTTTCATTCGCCGCACCCGGAGGATGGGCTTCGCCGACGTTATGTCCCGACAGACTTCTCCTTAGATCCGGAGCGACCGCTCCAGGCTGGCCGAAGGGGGGGCAAGTTTTTCTGGTCCGCGACTTGCGAATCGCCGACCGTCGCCCACCCGGTGCATCCGTCGTATCGCAAGATGTGGGGAGTCGGCCCGCACCTGCCAGCACGCCAAGCGGGCGCCGTCAAGCGCGGCGCGAAAACTTTTTCGGCAACACCCGCCTGGTGGCCACGGTCGCCAGCGGTGCAACCGTTTCATCCGTTACCGGCAGGTTCGGAATCATTGTTCCCTCTGGCAGTCGTGGGGAATTGCGATCATGCCGCGCCGGCGGAAAGGGTCTCACAACCGGGCGCCTGGCGCCGTGAGAAGTTCAGCACCCTGCGCCGGGTCGATCTTTCCAACAGATACGCCCCACGGCCCCACCGATGCTGGCGTCTCAACGGGTCGCGGTTACCCCAAGCCATGGACTGGCCGGCGGGTGCCCGGAAGTGACTCACCCAAAAAGCGCGAACGAGTTTAGGCGAAACATCCATGAGACTTCATCCATTCACTCTCGCGACGCTTGGCCTGCTGGCGACGGTCTTCGGATCGAGCCCGGCCCGTGGCGACAGCACGTTGGTCCGGTCACCCACGCACAGTGTGAGTGTGCCCTACCAGCCCGAGGCCCTGCATCTGCCGGTCGCGCAGATCCGCGAGGTCGTGCTGTTCTATACCCAAGACAACGGCCGCACCTGGCTGCCCGGCGGGCGGGTGCGACCCGATGTCGACTGGTTCGACTTCAAGGCGCCTGGCGACGGCGACTATCAATTCACTGTGCAGGTGGTTGATCGTGCCGGCCATCTTCACCCGCCGGCTCGCGGGCAGAACCTGCCGCGGATGCGATTTGATACCCAGCCGCCCAAGCTGGAACTCGACGCCTGGATGACGCCCGGCGGCGAGGCCGTGGTCCGTTGGTCGGCCTACGATGCCGAGTTAATGCCCGCCAGCGTGGAATTGAAGTTTTTGAACGTCGAGGGCGAGAACCGTTGGCGGCGGTTTGACCACGACGCCCGCGAGCCGCACGATGGGCATCGCACGCTGGTGGGCCAGGCCCGGGGTGCCGTGGGTGGCGATCCGCGGGGCGTGGTGATTCGACTCACGGCCAGCGATCGCACCGGCAACCAGACGCAGCGCGAAACCCGACTGCGGAGCGAGACCAATCGGCACGTCACACCGCTGCAACTCACCGGTGGCGGGTTCGAGATCTCGACCGGTTCGGTGTTCGACGAGCCATTGCCCAATCAGGCACCCGCCGGCCGCTACGACGGTTCGCCCCATGGCTTTGACGTGCTGCCGCCGCTGAGCGTGGCCCAGAACGGCCCGGCACTGACCGGCCAACCCGTCTCGCGGAGCCGCGCGACGCCCGAGGGCTTCGAGCCGCTGGGCCCCGCCCCTGGCGAGCCGCCAGCCCCGCTGCGTCCGGTGGAAGGGCCGCCGCGACTGCGGGCGCAGGCCGATCCGCTGGATGAACCGCCGGCCGATCCGCGGCGGCAACCGATGGCCGAAGAGATTCCCATGCCCGAGCGGCCCCCGATGCCGGGCGTCGAGGACCTGCCCGATCCAATGGCGGTCAATCGGGAGGATCTGGAGGACAATCTCGATCGGAACATTCTGCTGCGGGCCGCCCGCAACGCGGTGGCCAATCGCCAGTTTCGCGAGGCCGCCGCCCGCTACGAGGAGTTGCTTGACCAGTTTCCCACCGATGCCGTGGGCCGTGCGGAGTACGCGGGCATTTTGATCGAGCCGCTCAACCGCATCGACGAAGCGATTGGGCAGTTTCAAATCCTGATGGAGCAGGATCCCGATCGGACCGAGTATCTGCGCGGGCTGGTCGATGTGTATTTGCAGGGCCGCCGGTTTGATGATGCGATCGCCTTGCTGTCGCAGGCCCTGGAGCGGAATCCCGAGAGCATGACGCTGGCCGTGCAATTGGCTCGGGTGTACGGCTTTGCCGAGCGTTTTCAGGAAGGCTACCACATTTATCAACAGTTCCTGGCCGAGCGCGACACGCGGGATACCGAGGTACTGCTGGCCCTGGCCCCGGTGCTGTTGCTGTTGCAGCGCCCCGACGAGGCCCTGCCGATGTTCGAGGAACTGCTGACTCGCGAGCTTCCTGAAGAAGCCGATGCCCCCGACCAGACCCGCTTGCTGGTGATGGTCAATACTATTCGCAATTATCACGCCTTGGGCAATCAGCGCGAGGTCCTGCGGTTGGTGCAGGAGCTGATGCGGGTGCGGCCCCAGGACTTGGAGGCGCGGCTGTCGCTGGGTCTGCCGGTGATTGAACCCGGTTTTGGCAACGCCCTGGTGGCCGCCGAGAGCCGCGACCCCGGCCTGATTGTCTATTCGCAAGTGCTGAGCCAGGACCCGACGAATCTGACGGCTCGCCTGGGCAGCGCGCATATCTATCTGCAAAGCTACGAGGTCAATCGCGCCCGGGCGATTCTGGCGGGCATTCGGCCCGAGGAACTGGTCGAGAATCCCGCCGACGAGCGGCTCTACAACCTGATCCTCGCCCGATATCACACGCTGGTGGGCGAGTTTCCCGATGGCGTGGCAATCTACAATCGGCTGTTGGCCAACAACTCGCGCGATGTGCTGGCTCGCACCCGGCTGGGCGATTTGTGGTACGACGCCGGCGAGCACGGCAAGGCCAAGGCGACGTACACCCGGGCGTTGGCCCTGGAGCCTCGCAGTGCGGCGATTCGGTTTCGCTTGGCACGGAACGACTGGCTGCATCGCTACTTTCACGATGCCGAGCATCAGTTGGCCGAGCTGCTGACCGAGGATCGCTGGAACATGGAGGCGTTCCGGCTGATGATGGATGTGCTGGTCGATAGCGGTCAGTACGGCAAGGCCGAGGATCTGGCTCGCAGCGTGCGGCCACGTGCCGAAAGCGACGTGCGGGTGCGCTATGAAAAGCGCCTGGCGTTGGCCAAGGTCTACCGTCACACGGGCCGGCCGACCGAGGCCATTTACGAAGCCCAAGCGGGCCTGCGACTGCCTTACGGCCCCAAGCCGCACTTGCTGTTTGAATACTACATGGCGGTCAACAAGCTGCAGGGCAAGCACAAGGCCAAGGATGTGGTCTCGGCGGAGGTCGGCAAGTACACCGATCCGACCTACGCCCTGGTTATTCTTTCACGACTTGGCATGCGCGAGTGCCAGGACGAGCTGGCCATCGACCTGATGAATCACGGCATCGCGCTGGCTCCCGACAACCTGCTGCTGAAGGTGACCCTGGGCCAGGCCATGCAGGGGCATCCTTCATGGAACGACAAGGCCCGCGGGATGTACTCGGCCGTTGTGGGGGCCAGCCCGACGAACATTCCGGCCCGGTTGGGATTGGCCCGGACGCATAGCCTGATGAAGGATTTCGGCGCCAGCGCCGACGAGTACGGCGCGATTCTGACGAACTTTCCCACCAGCACCATTGCCCACCGCGAGCGGGCCCGCCTGGTGAGCAACCGCTTGGGGTGCGAGCGGAGCTGCAAGGAATGGAATCAGGCCATCGAGAATGCCAAGCGGGGCGAGCCGTTCATCCCGGCGCGCCCGGCGGAAGGCGACCTGCTGGGCCTCGGCGGACAGACGATGCAGGCCGGATCGATGATGGGCCTGACCAGCGATGCCAACGGCTTGCCGGTCTTCGCCCCGGTACTGGGAGAAGGCGCCCCCGAGCCCCCGCCGGTGCTGTTCAGTGGCGACAATCGCGAGGCCGTGGCCGCGGCCACCGAGCGGAAGGCTCGCTGCTTGCAGTTGCATCGCCCGGGCCAGTCGATTCCGCTTTGGGAGGGCCTGATCGATATGGAGCCCGCCCAGCCATCGCACTACTTTGACTTAGGTCAGAGCCATGCGTTTCGTAACAATACTTACGGCGCGATGGACGCTTACAAGCGGCAGCTTGAGATCGATCCCTGTGCCCGCGAGGCCTCGATCGCCTTGAATCGCAGTTGGTTGGAACTCCGCCCCCGCGTGAGCTTCGATTACAACTACTTCTTCCAGCGCGGGCGGGATGGCCTGGCCGACATTTACACCAACCGCATTGGCATGACGTTCACCATGCCGATTGGTAACGAGGACGAATACGTCTCGGGCGGCTACCATCACTACGTGCTGACACCCACCGACGACCGGCCGCTGTCGGGCGATATCCTTTCGGCCGGCATCCGCACCCGGGTGTTTGACGACTGGCTGTACTACTTCGGCAATTTCAACGTCGAGATCTATCCCGACCGCCGGCAGAATCGGCCGACCTTTGTGACGGGCCTGCAACTCCGCACGCACAACGATGGCTGGTTCACGATTGGTGGCCAGTTGGAGAACGTCGACCAGAACGGCGAGGCCCTGCGGCAGGACATTTTCCGCGGCGGCTACATGATCGGCTACGAGTTCGATCCCCACTGGCGATGGCACACGCGGTTCTTCCATCACTACAACGAGTACAGCGACAACAACAGCATGTGGTCGATCAACTGGGACAATACCTTCCGCATCTGGTTGCCGCCGCGACAGTGGGACGTGCTGCTGAATTACAACTTCTGGACGTACCGCAATGAGACCGAGTTCGCGATTCCCGATAATCCGCTGGGGGCCACGCATCCCTACTTCGCCCCGCAGGGCTACTCGCAGGTGGCGCTGTTGAACCAGTGGAAGCATTGGCTCAGCCACGACTACTTCAAGGGCGCCTGCGAGACCTGGTACCGCATTGCCAGCGGTGGCATGATCGACAGCGATGCCGAGGCCTTCGGCGTGCTGCAAGCCGAGTTCCGCCACGATGTGTACAACTGGCTGAGCGTCGGTGTCGATTCGGAATTCGTGACGTCCAACGTGTATCGCAAGGCCGCCGTGTGGGGCTACATGATGGTGCGGTTCCGTTGATCGAGTGAAATCGCGGCAAGCAGGTGGGTTCCGGACACGCTGGCCGGTTCCACCGCTGGCCCACAAGACTTTTGGCATCGAGCCGGGCGGTCGTTCGCCTGATCGACCGACTCGATGCCCCTGGGACGCTTCCTCGGAGTTCGCGCTCGAGGAGCGGTCCTCTTGGGCCCGGAGCGAGAATGGGATCTCGCTCCGGGCCTTTTCCTTGCGCGAAGAAGCAGCCATGCTGTGAGCTGCCTTGTTTCCCCTTAACGGAGGTCGCCATGCGCTTGGGCGTGTTGAGTGATACCCACGGCCGGGTGGATACCTGTCAACAGG
>JBJHDE010000419.1:0-5360 GCA_050486385.1 Planctomycetales bacterium
GATTGTCCTTAAGCTCGCATTCGATAAACGGGTTGGTCCAATTGGCGGTTCCCGTTGGGGGCACTTCTTCGTAGGGATTGCTGAACTGTTTGAACCGATCTTGATGACTCATGTAGCCCTGGGTACTGCGCTCATCTTCGGGTTTCAGCGATACCCGCAATACGAACTCAGCATTGGCCTGGATAGGCACGCCCAATTCTTCCAGTCGCTTCTCCCATGTTTCGCGAATCTCTTGGACTGAATGGGTGCTGCTGACATCGAGACGAACGGGAATTCCTCTGCCAAAAACCTGCCGAGGGGGACCCGCAGGGCTTCGCTCGGCCAGAATCTTGGTGGCTTCTGGGGTGGGCAACTGCGTGGCAATCAGAGTGGCATCGGGGCCATCGGCTACGGCTGCCAGAAACTGGTTGTTGTAGCGTCGCATCATGGGCACGCGGCGATCTAGGATGCCCTGCCGATTCACAATGCCAACGGGTTCATAGAAGTGCCACACCAGGCACTTGCGGTCAAGCTGCATGAGATAGCCGCCCAACCACAGATGATTGGAGTCGACCCACACCGGCGGGCAACTCGTATAGGATCGGTAAGGAATCTCGACAACGTGATCGCTGCCCAACTCCCAGTGGATCACTCGCCACGGTGCCGTCAGGGCCAGCCGTTCGCCGGTGGAATCCACTGCTAACCGCGCGCTGCTGGTCAAGGGTTGTTCGAGCTTGAGCATCTGGGCCGATGCCACTTGTCCGGTGGCCAGTTCCAGGGCCAGAAACTTGGCCTGATCGCCCACGAGCACGCCCAAAAGGTATTGACCGTTGGGGCTAGGGATGAGCGGGGTACATTGCCCCAAGTCGGCCCACCACAGGCATTCGGGCTGATCGATCCTCCAAGCCGCGACCAGACCGCTGGACCATTGCACGACAAGCGTCTGGCTGTCGGCCAACATCACGCGCGAAAACGACAACGAAGCTGCCGCCAAAGCATCCTTGGGGACTTGGCGACCAGGGTTCTTAGCGGGGATGGGGCGAAATCCTAGGATATGGCGGCCATCCTCAGCATTCCACACATCAATGCGATCGCGGCCCATGCTCGAGGCCGTGACATAGCGCTGCCCGTCGGGGCTGACATCCAACACCGTAATCCCCGAGGGCAGGTCGTGTTGGCTGATCGTCTTGCCAGTCGCTAAATCCACAACGCGGACCAATCGCGGCAGGATCTCTTCCTCGGCAACCGGCGTCGTGCTCTCATTCGACCCAGGGCTCCGCTTGCTTTGGCGGTCGAATTGCCAGTTCTGCACATCGTGCGTGGTATCGACCGAAACGACGACGCATCGGTTAAACTGGGGAGCGGCCACGAAAACCCCTTGGACGTGGACCAAGGGAACCTCAAGAGGCACCGATAATTCGGGGTAGTCGCCCTGGGTTGACGATCGGATCTCCGCCGCGGCCTCTTGGTTGCGAACGTTGACGCGCACCGCATCATCCGGCCATTCAATCGTGGCGAGTTCAGGCAACCCATCATCTTCGATTCGATCCAGATTCTCGGCCGCTTGCAGCATCTCGGCCAATGTGTCGTGTTGCGGGAAGGGGAAATAACCCAACTCCACCTTCTTCTCGGACTTGAACGGGCCGCCTTCGCGCGACATCAGCAGCCAGCCATCGGGCGACATCCGCATGGAAAACGAATCGAACGTCTCGGCGTTCGACTTATCCAGTGCCAATTGACCAATCGGATCGCCAGTCGCTGAGGCGTAGAGGTACTCGCGGCCAACCAGCACCAAGCTGCCATCACGATTGAGTTCCAGTGGTCGCGTCTCGTGCAGCGAATGGCCAACCGAATCCCATGTGGCATCTGGCACTCCTGGGATAAGCGACTGCCTCAAGCCGTCGATCATGCTGTAAACGAAAACGCGCTGATTGCCGGAGTTGGTGTCGGTCAACAGCACTGCCAATGTGCTACCATCGTCCGAGAATGCGAGATTGATCACTTCAGAACCCGGTTCCAGCGCGAGCCGTCCCACGCGCCGAGCACCGCGGCCTTGGTAAACGTCAATACCTCGCTGGTCGGCCGCGGCGAACAGGCTGCCATCAGGTACAGCAGCCAACGCCTGGTAGTCCGCATCGGCGACCTTCCGGACGATGCCAGATTTCTTGTTGAACGTGAACAGCAGCAAGGAATTTTCTTTGAGACGGTTATTCTGCAACAGCAAACTGTGCCTGCCCAACCACACCGGGTTACTGTTAATGGATGAAATAGCACGACCATCATACAAAATCTCATCCAGCACCTCGCCACTCGCGGGGTCGATCGCGATGATCCCGCCCTCGAATCCCGCCCGACGATCCCCCTCCCAAGCCTTCCGGGGCTTCATTACGGCAATGCGGTCGCCAAACGGACTCAGAACCAAGTCCTCGAGGCTATGGATCGAGGCATGAGGCGGAGTGGTAAACTCTCCTAGGGGCCGATCCTGGATCAAGTCCCAGGTCTTCACCACCAGCGAAAAATGGGCTCTTGGGTTATCTTCCGCGGTCATAAAGTATGGCCCACCCCAGTTGGCCCAGGCCATATTCTCGCCCGAAGCGGTGTATCTGCGCTCTTCGGTGGGATCGGGCCACTCGGGGGTTTCCGCCGGTTCAAAGTTGTGTCGCCAGAAGGATCGTTCAGGGCGTTGATCGGGGGCTTCACGGATCGATCGACTTCGAAACCCGCTCCATCGTCCGCCGCGAGGAGCTGGGGGACCGGGGCTCCACTCGCCATGGACCTTGGGTTCGCCAGTGATCACTGGGTAGCCGTGTTCGAAGCCTGACCCCGCATCTCGCGGCCGACGGGGTACCGCCCGCGGGGCCGAGGACCCCACCAACGCCCCCCGAGGCCTAGATTCGCCCGATTCCTGCGGACTACTTTCCTCGTCGCCCGATTCCCCAATCGCACTGTCGACGCCACGCGACGGCACCGGACGAAAGCCACCACCGGTGGCTGGCGGCTTTGACGAACCCTGCGCCGCCTCGTCAGCGGGGGGAATGTCCGTCCGCCGCCGCAACGGCTGAGGTCCGTCGGGCGTCTCGGCCTCGGGGGCTTCAAGATTGACGGGCGCGCTCGGTCGCGTCTCGGTCGGAGTCGGTTGCGTCGAGGCCTCCTGCTGCTTGTCGCGCCGCCCGCCCATGTTGAGCACGATCAGCAAACCAATCAGCAGCACGCCAATCGATCCACCCACCCAGACCCACACGTTCTGATACAGCGGCACATCCGGCGGAAGCTCGGGGGGATTGAAGGCGGCTGGGCCGGGCGTTGGGCCCAGGGCGTCCAATCCCATGCCCCCACCGGCGGCTCCAGGGCCACCCAGTCCAAAATCGGCACCACCGCCGGGCGTGGCTGCTGGACCCAGGCCCAGCCCAGCGCCTGGGCCGCCCAAACCGAAATCGGCGCCACCCGCGGCGCCCAGGCCCTGCCCGGCACCGGCCGTCGGGCGGGAGGGCTGGACGACCGTGCTGGCTGTGGCGGGCGTAGCGGTGGCCGCTTCCGATTCGCTGGGCTTCTGGGGTCGCACGGGGCGGACCGGTCGCACCGGACCCACGCTGCCGGCCGCTGGGACGTTGATGGTCGCCTGGCACTTCGGGCATTTCAACGACTTGCCCCGCATCGCGTCCGGCACCTGGAACCGGGCACCGCAGGACGAACACTGAATGGCCTCAGGCATCAGTCCGATCTCCTTCGCCCCGGCCCGGACCTCCAGACCTTGGGGCAAGCGCTCGCGTCGGTCGATAGTCCCCTCCGACCGACACCAGCGCCGCTGGTGACAAGTTTGCCGATACGGATACGCGATGTTCTGGTTGCATGCTCCAGGGCCGCCGACCAATCCCCCACGAAGGTGGTCGACTGTCTGCCCCGCACCCCGGCCGACTCGAAATCGAGAGCCACTGTCTCGGCGAAACCGGCGAATCGACAGCAGGGGGTTGGCCTTGGACCAAGACCGCCGGAGCGCCGGTGGCATGGCCAAGCTTCGCGAGTGCGAACCCAATACAAATGATGGGATTCCCACTCACTTTAGGTAGGTTAGCCAAGTTTTGTCCTGGTTGCAACCTCAGGGGCGTTTTTTTGGGTGGTCGCCGCGCTGGCGTCCGCATCATCGCCTCGAAGTCTTGGTGAAATTGCTGATGACACCCGTAGAAGATCGTCGTCCCCGCCTGGTTCTGTCGCCGTGTGGGACCAGCCTGTTGACCAATCGTAGCACCAGCGAGCTGCGTGCGGCGATCACCCGACACACAAATGCGGCCCGCCGCGAGGATCTGGGCCCCGACGCCGAGGTGCTGGACGCCCGACTGGCCGAGGTCGAGGCGTCGTTGGCGGCGGCCACCAGCGACGAGGCGGCCCGGCTGTCGGCCGAGTTGAATGGGATTCTGACGCTGTACAAGCAGGCTCCGGCGGTCGCAGCCGACTACCACATTCTGGTGTGTACCGACACCTGGCTGGGCGAGCGGACTGGCCAGTTGGTTCAGGGTTGGCTCCAGGCGCATCTGCCGGTGACCGTCGAGTTGCGGCGTCAGTCCGATTTGCAGACGGCGGATCTGCCGCTGTTTCAGTCGGCCCTGTCGGACATGGTCAAGTGGCTCAGTGAGACCACCGCGGGCTATCGCCAGCAGGGTTATCACATCACGTTCAACCTGACCGGCGGATTCAAGAGCGTGCAGGGGTTTTTGCAGACGCTGAGCAATCTGTACGCCGACGAAACGGTTTACATTTTCGAGTCGGCCGGGGCCCTGCTGCGGATTCCACGGCTGCCGGTTCGGATGGATGTGCTGGCCAGCGTCCGCGACCACCTGACGGCGATTCAACGGTTGGCCCTGGGGCTGCCCGTTTCCGCTGAGCAGCGGCAGGCGATTCCCGAGACCTTTTTGATGCAACTGGGCGAGCAGGTGGCCCTCAGCCCCTGGGGTACCGTGGTCTGGGAAGAGAGCCGCCGTGCGTTGTATCACGAACGGGTCTGGCCGCTGCCTACCGAGCGGGCCCGCTTCGGTCCAGCTTTCGAGAATTCGATCAAGAATCTGCCGGCCGATCGGATGTTCAAAATCAACGACAAGTTCGAAAAGCTGGCCCAGTTCTTGGACGGCGACCAACGCTTTACGTTCCGCTCGCTGGACCTTAAGAAACTGAAAGCCAATCCCAAACCCCCGGCGACCCATGAATTCGATGCCTGGGCCGACCGCGACGCCCAACGGGTCTTCTGCTATTACGACGACAACAACATCCTGGTGCTCGATCACCTGGACAAAGGCTTGCATTGAACCGGTTGGCCCACGGCAGAGCGCTCTGGTCGCTCCTCAGGCCAGTTGCAGCGTTCCGCGGGTCAGCCCGACCTGGCCCAGCAC
>JBJHDE010000420.1:0-5342 GCA_050486385.1 Planctomycetales bacterium
CTGATGGAGTGGGCGTTCGGCTTCGGGGATGCGAAGCCGTTGGCGGGCGGGGGCACGTGAGCGGCCGCCGCGAGGGTTCGGACCCGCGCCCGCACCGGCAGTCGTTGCCGACGGGGCACGAGGGGTTTCGCTCGGCGTGCCGAACAATAGCCGCTTGAGGGCCTTGAACATGCGTGGGGGGCTCGTCCCAAAAGTGGATCGTGCGGCGAGACTGTCGCCTCGCGAGTCGCGCGCTGTGAAAATCGGCTGGCGGGCGGGCCGACCTCGACGGAAAGGCTTCATCGTCTCGTCATATCGACCGGGCAAGGCCTGCCTGTCCGGCAAGCCGGGCGAATTGCGGAAAGCTGGCGGAACGAGTCGACTTGTCGTCGCTGCGGTACCGGATTTCGGGCCGCTGGGGGCATGGTGGGCGGATCGCGCCGCCGTGGGCCGGGCAATTCCGCTGCCAACCGAGAACCAAAAGCCGAACCCCGCGGTCAAGTTTGGGTATAATGCAACTGTCTTCTCCGCTTCCGAGGGAGTTACTGGACGATGTCGCCACTGATTTGGGCCCTGCTGGCTCTCATCCTCGGCTTGGTCCTGGTCATGCTGGAGTTCTTTGTCCCGAGTGCTGGGATCCTGGGCTTTCTGGCGTGTACCAGCCTGCTGGTTAGCCTCGTGCTGGCCTTCAATGCCGATGTTTACTACGGGATGGGGTTTCTCGGCTTCATGATCGTCGCCTTGCCGATGGCGATCGCGATGGGGCTCAGATTGTTTCCCTACACGCCGGTCGGGCGGCGGGTGCTGCTGCCACCGCCAGGCGAATCGCCCGACGACTCCGACGACCTGGAGCCCGACCTGACCGATATGATCGGTCGGGTGGGTAAGGCCTACACCATGATGCGGCCCAGTGGGGCCATCGAGCTGGACGGACGGACCATCGACGCCGTCAGCCGTGGCATGCCGATTGAGCGCGGCCAGTGGGTGCGGGTGGTGGAGGCCCACAGCAATCGGGTGGTGGTCGTGCCGGTCGAAGAGCACGAAATCAAAGCCCAGGGCGAAGGCCGGCGGTCGAAGGATCGGAGTCCCCTGGATGAACCCATCGAAAGTTTGGGGGGCGATCCCTTCGAGAACCCCTTCTCGTGATCGGAGGGGCCCCGGTTTTTTGGGTTCGCTAGGCGGAAAACTCTTGCCAAGGCCGTGATCCCTCGAATAGCCTAGCAGCAGAGTAGACTTTCGTCGCCAGTTCAGCGGTTCCAGCCAGAACGGACTCGATTCTTTTCCACGTCGGCTGGTTGCCCCTTGAGGCACGTTGAGTGGTCTATTCAACGTCTCGACGCCCGTCGCTCGACTGACGCTTCTCCTCGTCAACCCACGAGGAGTCTCCGAGGCCCATGCTCGGAACCGACTTTTCCATGGATTGGGTTTGATCGGCAGGATCAAGGAATGAGCCATCCGCTCCCGAACCAGATATCCCAAGGCGAGAGCCCAGGGATCACGATGCCCAAGTCGCGGTCGCCCAAGTCCGAGGTTCCTCCGCACGCCGCACCGACGGTGATTCGGGGGACTGCGCCTCAGGCCGAGTCGACCAAGCGCCCCGTGAGTGTGGGGCGTGACGGTTGTGAGGACTCGTTGTTTAACGACGACCTGGACGCGATGGGCCAGCTTGGGTTGGTTGATTACGTTGCGGCCGTCAAACGCACCGGGCTGCTGCGCCCCGAGAGTGTCGATGCCGCACTGCGGCAGTTGACGCCCCAGCAGAGGGCGACCTCCGACCGCGAGGCCATCAATCACCTGGGGCTGCTGCTCATCAAGCGGGGCCTGATGACCCCCTGGCATCATCAGCGGATCCTCGCGGGCCAGACCCGTGGCTTTTACGTGGGCAAGTACACTCTGCTGGGCCACCTGGGCACCGGCGGAATGAGCAGCGTCTATCTGGCCGTCCACACCCGCATGCAGCGTCGGGTGGCCATCAAGGTGCTGCCGCCCGAGCGGGCCCGCGACAGCAGCTACCTGGGCCGCTTTTATATCGAAGGCCGGGCGATTGCCGCCCTGGATCATGCGAACATTGTGCGGGCCTTCGACATCGACAACCAGGGCGAGTTGCACTACCTGGTCATGGAGTACGTGCCGGGACGCGATCTGCACACGTTGGTGGCTCACGACGGGCCGTTGGATCCCAAGCGGGCGGCCGAGTACATCCGGCAGGCGGCCCTGGGCTTGCAGTACGCCCACCGCCGCGGTCTGGTGCATCGCGATGTCAAACCGGCCAACTTGCTGGTCGATCAGACCGAGACGGTCAAGCTGCTGGACCTGGGATTGGCGCGGCTCAAGACCGTGAGCCAGTCGCTGACGCTGTTGCATCAAGAAAACGTGCTGGGTACGGCCGACTATCTGGCCCCCGAGCAGGCCCTGGATAGCCACGGGGCCGACCACCGGGCCGACATCTACGGTTTGGGCTGCACGTTCTATTTTCTGCTGTCGGGCCATCCGCCATTTCCCACCGGCAACGTGAGCCAACGGTTGATGGCCCATCAGCGGCAGCAGCCGCGGAGCCTGTTCGACATCCGTGCCGACATGCCCCAAGAGCTGGAATCGCTCATCGGGCGGATGATGGCCAAGAAACCCCAGAGCCGGCCGCAGACCGCCCACGACGTGGCCCTGTTTCTGGAAGAGTGGCTGATTGCCCAGGGCGCCCCCAAGACGATTCGCCTCACCGGATCGAGCCGCGCGCCCCAGGAGTCCAGCCAGTGGAATGTGGGCGACGACGACTTCTTCGTGCTGCCCGCCGAAGACGGATCCCGCCACGACGGCGATGCGGGCGTATCGAGCCTGTTCCGCGATGCGGCCAAGGCCCAGGCCAAGCAACCTCCCTCCAAGCGTTCTGCATCCTCCGATCCTCGGCCGGCCCCACCAAGACGCGAGGCCTACGAGACCTGGTCGAATCGCACCCGCGAGCACGAAACCGTGATGCAGCATCCGCCGGCCATGCCGCCGCCGGTGGTGGACCCGACGGCGTTGCCCAGCATGGAAGACGCCCCCAACCTGAACTTTGCCAGCAGCCCCAACGACTGGTTGCTGGAACGGGCCGGCACCGACGAGAACGAGCTGAGCGCCTCGTTCGCCCTCGACCTGCAACGCCGCGATCAGCGGGCCTGGCTGTCGGTTGGCCTGATACTCACGGCCGCCATCGGCCTCGGCCTCGCACTCTGGCTCGGCCACCTGCTGGGACAAAGCTAAAGGCTTTGGCGTCTCCGGCTGAACCCAAAAGCCCAAGCATCAGCAGCGGGATGCCGTATTGGTGTTCTGGAAGGTGTGAACTCACGCGGAGACGCGGAGACGCAGAGAGAGCGGACGAGGGCAGAGAATCGATGCCGGCTGGGAATTCCTTCGCATCGCTTTGAACGATCCTTGAGCACCAGGACCGTTCCCTAACCTTTTCAGGGACCGGTCAGGGGCAGATGGCCGTTGTTTCTGTCGGCTCGCCGGAGGCTCACCGTGGGCCTGGCCGTTGGTTGGCCTCAACACCAGAGTTGATCCATGTCCTGCCGGTAGGCATCGAGGTCGGGAACTTGCCAGTCGGGCAGTTTGCCTCCGTCGTCCCAGCGGCGGATCCGCACGGCCAACTCATAGAAGGGTTCGTTGCGGAAGGCCGTCAATTCCTCCTGGCTCATCGGTCCGCCTTGCAGCTCGAAGCTCCGTTGCGAGGCGGGCGACAGCCCGTGTTTGTAGGCGGGTTCCACGGTGCAGAGATAGCGCTTGGCCGCCACATGCAATCGGATGGCCGCCACGATGGACTCGGGCAGAAACTCGGCCAGGGCCACGGCTGCGACTTCCTCGTGATACCAGTCGTCCTCTTGAAAGTTGCTGTTCGTGTCGTGTTCGTCGGTCAGAAAGTGGCCGAAATCGTGCAGCAAAGCCGCCACGACTTGCTCACGATCGCCGCCGGCATTTTGTGCGAGATGAGCACATTGCAGCGCGTGCTCCAGTTGGGTCACGGACTCATCGTAGTGCGATTGTCCGCGTGACCGCATATAGTGAAACAAGACCTCGGTCTTGGCCGCGGCCGAAGGCGCCTGCCGCAGGCGTTGAGTGAAGGTCGTGTCAATCGGCGTGATGGCCATGGTGTGAACCTCGACGGATTGCGGCGCAACACCGCGAAAAATACTGGTGCCGGAAGCGCCCTTCGACGACTTATGCGCGGAGTGGCCGAAGGCAACGCTCTCGACATCCTGTTTTTCTCACGCGGAGGCGCGGAGACGCGGAGGAGGAGGGCGCGGAACTGTTGACGATTCAGTTCAGGTTCGTTTCGATCGTTGCATAAATTGTTGATTCCTGTGCTACACTTCGACGTCTTTCTTGTGCCAACAGTCCCGTGCCCGAACCTTTGTAGGAAGCAGACAACTGATCAAAAGGTTGGGCTCTGACTGACAACCCCGCGGGAATTGGGCCACTCGCCATTTCCTGAGTTCTCTCTCCGCGGCTCCGCGCCTCCGCGTGAGCTGACACGTTCCGGAATGCCTAGCGATTCCTGCGTGACACTTCGGTGAGTCTCGGTGCCACCAGTGCCGTTCCCAAACGATTGCAGCGAGCAGTAGAACGACCGCGTCAGGATGAGTGCTGGCACCGGCGATGTTGGTTGAGGTTCCACATGGCAGCCCTGGGCGGGAATCCAGCGGTGTCAGCCGATTCACTCCTCGGCCAGTGACAGCGAGTAGACTCGGCCGTGGCGGATGTGCAGGCTGGCCCAGGCTTCGGTGAGGTGGTCGTCTTCCCAGGTCACCGCCGGGGCGTCGGTCACGCTGGTGCGAATTGCATGGGTGGTTCCGAACGGCCGCCCTTCCGTCGTGAACAGCGTGACCTCGACCGAGCCGCCCTCGGCCACATCGGCCGTGATCCGCAGTTGCCGGCCACGGAGTTTCAGGGGGCGGGTGACCACCAGGGCCGGCTGTTGGGGATCCTGCGGTTCATATCCCGCGAATCCATCGGGCCGCAGCGTGGCCAGGGCCAAGAACGAATCGCGCCAATCGGTGTGCGGACCGTTCGAGGCCCCGTAGTACAGCCGCACTTCCTCGGCCCCGATCACCGGCGGGCTGGCATACACACAGCCCCAGTCGTAGTCGCCGTCTTCGGACCCACGCGGAATCAACGGCGTGCCGGGCGCCACCCGATGCCAGGTGACTGAATCGGGGCTCCAGGCCAGTTCGGTGTGGACGACGTCCTCGCGCGGGAAGAAAATCGCCGGCAGCCCCAGGAACACGCCCGCGTGCTGAAAGATGGGCATCGAGTACACCTGGGCGTCCACCGTGCCACGGAGGACTTCCTTGGCGGGTGTCCACTGCACGAAATCGGGGCTCTCGCTC
>JBJHDE010000421.1:0-2839 GCA_050486385.1 Planctomycetales bacterium
ACGGCCGAGCCCCTGCCGTTCGATCGCCTGACCGGGGCCGGCAAGCTGAGCGACTGCGTCTTGGTCGATCAAAGCCCGATCGCGCGGAGTTCGCGGTCGAACCCGGTGACCTTCATCAAGGCCTTCGACGAGATTCGCAAGGTGTTTGCCGAGACCACCGAGGCCAAGGTCCGCAACTTCGCCGCGGGTCACTTCAGCTTCAACAACTCCGAGGGCCGCTGCCCCCGCTGCGAGGGCGCGGGCCGTTTGGCGATTGATATGCAGTTTTTGCCCGACATCTTCATCACCTGCCCCGAGTGCGACGGCACCCGCTACCGCCCCGAGATTCTGGCCGTCAAGCATCGCGACCGTTCGATTGCCGAGGTGTTGGAAATGACCATCCGCGAGGCCTTTGGCTTCTTTCATGGGCGGACGCGATTGCAAGCCCTGCTCAAACCGTTGCTGGACGTGGGGCTCGACTATCTGCGGTTGGGGCAACCGACCGATACCCTCAGCGGTGGCGAGGCCCAACGGCTCAAGCTTTCCAGCCACTTGGCCAGCACCTCGCGGGAGCGGACGCTGCTGGTGCTGGACGAACCCACCACCGGGCTGCATCCCCACGATGTGAGCCGGCTGATGGAATGTCTGCGGAACCTGCTGTCGGTGGGACACTCGGTGTTGGTCATCGAACACAATGTGCAACTGATGCGGCATGCCGATTGGCTCATCGAACTGGGCCCCGGCGCGGGGGCCGCGGGGGGGCGGATTACCGCCTGCGGCACGCCAGACCAACTCATGCACCACCCCAACAGCATCACTGGCCCGTTCCTTACCAACCCGACAACCCGTCTGGGCGAATTGACGCGGCGACAAGCTGCCGCGTTGTGAAACGGTTGAGGTCAAGCCAGATTGTTAGCTTGTCGAACTATCAACAACGGCGCACCCGTTGATTCGTTTTTCTTCGACTCCATGGGACTGCCGCTTGCCTGCCCACCTGACCGCAACCCGCCACACCCGGCTCGGACAGCGCGCCCTTCTTGAAGATTGCATGAACTCTCTGATCGATCCCGCTGGCCCGCTGCGACGGCTTGAAATCGTCGTCGGTGAGACCAACCCGATGGCATGCCGTGTGTACGCCCGCTTGCCGGGTCGCAGTAGCTTGGCGGGCGATCGGCTCAGTGGCAGCGTGCGAGGCCCCCGCTGTCGCTACAGCAGCACGCTTGAGGCCAACTTGCCGTTGGTGGATTCGGGGCCGGGCGAGAGTCTGCTGGCAGCCTGCCTGGTGCCCGATCCCTGCTTCTGGACGCCGCAGCTTCCGTTTGTGTATTCGGTCGAGGTCGATCTGCATCAGCGCGACCGCATGCTGGGCAGCACGACTCGGCTGTTGGGGGTCAAACGCATTGGGGTCGATCAACGGCGATTGCTGTTCGATGGGCTCCGCTGGCGGCCGCTGGCCTGCCATGTCGAGGCCCCGCCCCCCGACGAACTGATGCCCTGGCGCGATGCCGCGACGAGCGATTTGGCATTGAGCCTGGCCGTGACGCATCCCAGCGACGCCCTGTGCCAGGAAGCCAGCCTGGGCGGTGTTCCGTTGATTGTGTCCCTCGACCAGTCCGATCCGTCGCCAGCGGCCGAGCTGATTCGCTTGGCGCGTTGGCCGGCGGTCTGCCTGGTGTTGGTCGACGAGCGACTCTCGCTCAGCCCCGCCGATTGCCGTGCGGCCCCCAACATTGTCGTTGGTCAAATCCGGCGGTCGTTTTCTTCTCAACCGCCCGCCGATTGGGCTCAGGTGCTGGCCACCCCGGGCGAAGTCGGGCCGTTGGAGTCGCTGGCCGAATCGCTGAGCGTTCCCGTTCTGGGCTTGGGGAGTCAATTCACCCATTCGGTGCATGGCCCCGACGCGGCCCTCGAAGCGGCCGCCTCCTTGGCCGAGCAATTTGCCGAGGACTCGCCGATTGGCGGTTGGATCGCCTAGCCAGATGCGGCTCGGTCGCCCTGCGCCAGTGCCCGCCCGCGGACGAAACGGCTAAACTTGACCGGTTGGGGATCGGGCAGCGGAGCCGATTGCCGCCGCCGAGTCCCCTGGGCCCCGACATCTCGTTTCGAGAGCCTCTCCGGCATGAGCACCGGCGAATCGTGGGATCGCTACAGCCGACAGGTGCGGTTCGCCGGCATCGGCCGCGAGGGCCAACGGCGGCTGGCCCAGGCCAAGGTGTTGGTCTGCGGGTGCGGGGCCTTGGGCACGGCCATCGCCAACACGCTGGCTCGCGGAGGCGTGGGGCACTTGGTGTTGGTGGATCGCGACTTTGTCGATCTTTCCAACTTGCAGCGGCAGGTCCTGTTTGATGAAGCCGACGTGGCCGCTGTGGTGCCCAAAGCGGTGGCCGCGGCCGAACGCCTGCGGCGGATCAATTCCACCATCACGGTCGAGGCGGAGGTGGCCGACGTCACCGCCGACACCCTGCCCGGCCTGCTGGACGGCGTCGACGTGATTCTGGACGGCACCGACAACTTCGAGACCCGCTTTCTGCTGAACGACGCGGCCTTGGAGTTTGATATCCCCTGGATGTACGGCGGCTGTCTGGGCTCGACCGGCCAGACCATGGCCATCGTGCCCGGCCACACCCCGTGCTTGTGTTGCCTGATGGACGGGCCGCCACCGGCCGGTTCGCAACCCACCTGCGATTCGGCGGGAATCCTGGCCCCGGCCATCAGCGTCATCGCCGCCTTGCAGTGTGCCGCCGCATTCAAGCTGTTGGCCCAAGGCCGGCGGGCCCTGGCCGCCGAACTCGTGACCATCGACGTCTGGGACACCCGACTCAAACAGATTCAACTCGACGGCCTCCGCGAAGCCGGACAC
>JBJHDE010000421.1:2849-5340 GCA_050486385.1 Planctomycetales bacterium
GCGGGCCAACGGCGTTGGCTGCGGGGCGACTCGATCCAGCCACCGATGATCCTCTGCGGACGGAACTCGGTGCAATTGGCCGGCACGCCCGGCGTGCGGATCGCCCTGGACCAGGTGGCCGAACGGCTCCGCCCGCTGGGCCGGGTGATTGAGAATCCTTTTCTAGTGCGATTCGAGGCCGAGCCGTACACCCTCACCGTTTTTGGGGATGGGAGGTCCATCATTGGAGGGACCGAGGACCCCCAGGTCGCCCGCAGCGTGCATGCCAGGTATCTGGGCGGATGAGTTGGTGGGTTGGCCAGACGGGTCGGAATCGTGGCGAATTGTTGGCCCCCCGGGTGCTTCGCGTCCGGCTGGGGGTCGCTATACTCCCACCAGGGTCGAATCTTGGGAGCTGCAATTTGTCCCGTTCCCTGGCGGTCGGCGCGTTGTGTCCAACCGCGGCGGTGCGTACAAGACAACCAACACACTGCGGAGTCCGGTCCCCACGGTTGGTTCCATCAGCCTGGCCCGACCCCGAGTGACGGCCGTGTCGAGCAGGATTCTTGGCGACCAGGCCGTCGGCCTCGAACGCGTCCACGGAGTGTCCACAATCGGATCATCGTCCCTTTCGGCGGTTCGCCGGTGGGGCTCCATTCTCGCAAGCATGCCCTATGTCGCAGTTGAGCGTTTCCACCGTGACGCGGCCCGAGGCTACGGTCCCGCCGTTTCAAGATGAAACGCCGTTGCGGATTGCCCTGCTCGGCGACTTCGGGGGTCATGCCAACCGGGGCGAACTGGCCACCGGCGACACGCTGGCTGAACGCCGCTGCCGCCGGGTCTCGGCCAGCGACCTGGAAGAGGTCCTCGCGCGGATCGAGCCAACCTTGCGTCTGCCGGTGGGCCACGGTCCGGGATCCGTCGAACTGAGCTTCGAGGAACTCGACGACTTTACGCCCGAGCGATTGTGCGAGCGGATCGAGCAGCTTGAAGAATTGATAGATCTGGCCGAGCGGGTCCGAGGTGGCAGCGAAAAGGCCGTCGAGAAGGTCCGCGGTTGGCTGGCCTCGGGGCCGCTCGACGCGGGTCCGCCGCTTGGGCCATCGTGGTCTCGGAGCATTCCCCCGGCCGAGACGCTCAGCGAGCTGGCCGAACGCGGCGGCCAGGCGACCATCGACGACGCGGGCGACGACCTCAACGCCTGGCTTGAAGCCGTCGTGCGGCACGAGGCGGGCCTCGATGCCGAAGCCGACACCGAGGCCCTGGGCGATGCCGTGTTCCAGGCGGCCGCCGCGGTGCTCCGCGATGTGCTGGGCCATCCCGACTTTCGCGGCCTGGAGGTCGCGTGGCGGGGGGCCGACTTTCTGCTGCGTCGGTTGAAGAAGACCGACCGTGTCGAGCTGTGGTTGGTGGATGTCTCGGCCGAAGAACTGGCCGCCGATCTGGCTGGGCACGACGATTTGGCCAGCTCGGGCCTGTACCGCTTGCTTGCCTACGATGCCAGCGGCGGCGATGCCCAACCCTGGGGTCTGCTGGTCGGGCTGTATGAGTGGAGCCTCACCCACGCCCACATCGACCTGCTGGCCCGCGTGGGCCAACTCTGCCGGACGCTGGGGGCCAGCTTTGTCGCCGCCTGCGAGTCGGGCGTGACAGCCGCCGACCACACGCTGGACGAAACGGCCAAGGAAGCCTGGTCGAATTTGCGGGACCTGCCCGAGGCTACGCTGCTGGGGCTGACAACGCCGCGGTTTCTGGTGCGGCCCCCGTTTGGCGAAGGCTATCAGCCAATCGACAAGTTTCCGTTTGAAGAGTTCTCTGCTCAGCGTCCCGCCCGCGGCGACGCCCTGCCCTGGGCGCCAGGATCGCTGTTGGTGGCCTCGCTGATTGGCCAGGGTTTCTTGAAGAACGGCGCGAGCCATAATCCCAACGAGACACTCAGCCTGGGCGAGATGCCCCTGTTCGTCGAACGCGATGCCGAAGGCGACGAGCACGCCAAAATTGTCGAGCGGGTGTTTCCATCGTCCATCTCGGAGCGGTTGGCGGGTCTGGGCCTGATGCCGGTGCTGGGTGTCCGCGGTCGCGACGCCGTCGAACTCGGGCGAATTCGCGGCCTTTCGAGCGATTCCGACACCCTGAGCGGTCCTTGGAGCCCCTTCAGTGCCGACGGCGACGGCGCCTCGGACGACGACGACGACCTGACCAGCAGCCTCGACGATGACGACGACGACAATGATCTGACCAGTGGTCTGGACGACGATGACGACGACGATGATCTCACAAGCAGTCTTGATGATGATGACGACGACGACGATCTGACCAGCGGCCTCGACGATGATGATGACGACGACGACTTGACGAGCAGTCTGGATGACGACGACGACGATGATGACTCGACCAGCGGTCTGGACGATGATGACGATGACTTGACGAGCAGCCTCGACGACGACGACGACGAAGATGATGATGATGACGATGATGTGAAAAGCGGACTGGATGACGACGACGACGAGGA
>JBJHDE010000422.1:0-3410 GCA_050486385.1 Planctomycetales bacterium
GGCCTGGGTCGGGACTATTGAGGACATTGAAAACGGCCGCGAGGGGCAGTATCGCATCAAGCTGTTGCACAACGCCAACCGCACTGCCCGCGACGTGCCAGGCGGCGGTAACACGGACTGCGGCTATTCCGACCTCGAACTGCTTGACGACGGCACGATCGTTGCCACCACCTACGTCAAGTATGACGCCGGACCCGAGAAGCACAGCGTGGTCAGCACGCGTTTCAAGCTCAGCGAAACCGACGCGCTGGTTGCACAAACTGATTCTACGGCGGGCATGCCCAGCCTGTTGCCGGCGGACTGGGATCCGGCACTGGCCGGCGATGTGGTGATGAAAAGGCTCATCACGGCCACGGCGCCGGAAGTCAAAGGGGCGCACGACGCGGAGTTTGTCTGCGTCGGTGACCAGGCCTACATCGTGGCTGAGGTCAATGACACTCGAGCCGGCGAAAGCGCCGCCTGGCCAGAGATCTATTGTGCGCTCTCCATCGTCAACCTGAAGACGCTCCAGCTTGAAGATGTGATTCCCTTTGCCCGCGGCGAACAGCAGTTTGCCAACGAAACGCTGCCCGTGGGTGCCTGCTTCGTGCCGCGCATCTTGCAGAAGGATGGCCGCTGGCTGCGATGCTATTTCGCGAGCGAACAACCTGGCAAGCGTCAGGCGCAAACCTGGTTTCGCGACTTCGATCTGACAACGCGAACCTTTGCGGCGTCGATCCACAAAGCGAACCTGAAGACTGCGACAGGGACCTTTGAGATGCAACCGCGCTTCTTTCACGAGGACGCGGTGGCACAAGGCTTCACCAAGCCGGCCAAGGATTATGGATTGTACCTTTTCGATTCGTTCAAGGATTTCGACGATAAGACGTATGTCGCGCTGAACAACTTTCCCGGCAAGCAGAATGCGCTGGCGATCGTCCATGACGATCTGGCAACCTTCGAAGTCATCGGCCATTACAACGAACCGCAGTCGCAGCAGTTGAGCGAATCGGCCGTGAATCGTTTGCCAGATGGAACCTGGATGGCCATCTGTCGCAACGATGCCGGCAATTATCACTTCACCACCAGTCGCGACGGAAAGCAGTGGAGTGTCGGAGTGGAACTGCCGGCGGTTCCCAATGGAGCCAATTCGAAGCCCACGTTTGATCGGTTCGGCGGTGTGTACTACCTTGGCTGGCAGGAGGCGACGCGAATCCAGAACGTCAGCCGCAGCGTGTTCAACGTCGACATTTCCCGTGATGGCAAGACCTGGGAACGCAAGTACCGCTTCGAGACACCCCACTCGTTTCAATATCCTACCTTCCATCAGCACGCGGGCGTGATCTGGCTGGCCGTGACGCAAGGCGACAAACACCCAAGTCGCAAAGAGCGGATCATGTTCGGCAAGCTGGAGAGCGTGGGCCAGTTCGAACCACAGCGCGGTCAGTTGCGCATCGACTGGCCCGCGCCGCCGTCACCGGCCAATCGCCCGCAAGCGGCCAGGCAAGAGCAGGCGACGCAACAAACGGGACTCGTGACACATGGACTGCTCACCCAACCATTGCAGCAACGCCTGCCCCGGAGCGCGTGGTCTTCCAACGATGAATGGCAAACGCGGGCAGGCGGCTCTCTGCTTGACCAGTGCAACAAGGTGTGGGCCCCCGATGGCCTCAACTCGCCCGCAGGACTCGAGGGGATCCTCGATCACGTGAATCGGTGCACCAACGCGGCCATCCCGAGTGCGAGTTTTCCTGAAGACGATGCGCCCGCGGGCGGGATCGTGTCGCCGCATGCAAAGCGACTTGTGCTGGCAAGCCAAGACACCGGTCGTAAGCCTGAGACACTTTTCAACGGCATTGAACTGCCCGACGTTTGGCCACCGCGAAGCCGGGATCCGACCTCCGACGCACCGATGCCCGTGCCGTACCTCGACCGTCCGCCAAAGGTCATTCCTATCGACGTCGGTCGTCAACTGTTTGTCGATGATTTCCTGATTGAATCGACGAACTTGAAACGGATCTTTCATCAGGCCGAAAAGTTTGCGGACAACCCGGTGTTTCAGGCCGAAACTGAAGTTGAGAAAGACAGCAACCGGGTCGTCTATCTCGGTCAGGGTGGCGTCTTTTTTGATCCCTCCGAGCAGCTCTTCAAGATGTTCTACACGGCGGGCTGGCGCGGACCACTGGCACTGGCGACCAGTCCCGATCTACTAACATGGACTCGGCCGGACCTGAGCTTGCACGGGGGAAACATTCTGCTGCCCGCTGGCACGGCCTGGGCCGCGGGCGATGGAGTGACCGCGGGCACCGACAACGCCTTGTGGTACGACATCAACGCGACCGACCCGAAAGCACGCATCAAGTACCTGACCTGCTGGATGCATGCACCGAAACCGCAGCGCGTGCCGGGACTGACGCACAGCCTGCAGCTCTCCGACGGCGTCACCTGGTCCCAGCCCGTGCCCTGCAGCACGCCCGCTGGCGACTACGGTTCCATTTTCTTCAATCCGTTTCGCGGCAAGTGGGTGCAGAGCATCAAGCGGGACGGCCCGCGCGGACGCTGCCGGTACTACGTGGAAAGCGATCGGTTCCTTGACGGGGCCGACTGGTCGCAGGCTGTTTACTGGACCAACGCCGATTGTCTGGACCGGCCCGAGCCCGCCGGTGCCTACGCTGACCAGGCCCGCGAGGGCGATCCGCCCCAGCTCTACAACCTTGCCGCCGTGGCCTACGAGAGCCTGATGATTGGCATGCACCAGATCCATCGCGGACCCAAGAACCAGATCTGCGCGAAGGGCAAGTTCCCCAAGCTGACCGATCTCGAACTGGGTTTCAGCCGCGATGGCTTTCACTGGGATCGCCCCGACCGACGGGGATTCATTCGCGGTACCCGCGAGCCCGGCGCGTGGGACCGCGCCTATTTGCACACGACAACGGGCGTGTTCGTGGTGCTCGACGATCGCCTCGTCTTCCCCTACTGTGCCTACTCCGGCGATGCAGGCAATGGTCGGGCCGATATGTACGGCGGCGGTGCGATTGGACTGGCCAGCTTGCGACGCGATGGCTTTGCTTCGCTGGAGGCCGGGGACACACAAGGCGTGCTGACGACGCGTCTGGTGAGGTTCAACGGGACGCACCTGTTCGTGAATCTCGACGGCGAACTGCGCGTCGAGTTGTTCGATGAAGCTGGCAAGCTGCTGGCAAGTTCGAAGACCGTTTCCGGCGACACCACCAAACAGCGGGTCGAGTTGCCAGAGCTCGCGAGTGTCGTGGGAACGCCCGTGAGGTTCCGTTTCCAGGTTTCGCGGGGTGGGCTGTATGCTTTTTGGGTCACACCGGATGAAAACGGGGCCAGCAACGGCTACCTTGGCGCCGGTGGGCCTGGATTTGAGGGGTTGAAGGACGCGACGCCCGAGGCCACCTCAGTAGGGA
>JBJHDE010000422.1:3420-5326 GCA_050486385.1 Planctomycetales bacterium
AGGGAAGACCACTTTGGAACCGACCGATTCGCTCCTGACCCGGTAGCAGGGGCAGCATCGTTTGTTTCTCTGTGGCCCCGGAATGGCCGATTCACCGGCCGGGCGGCTGTGGGTGACTTTCAAGATCAACGCCCTCTCGACCAAGTGATTGAATCCGCCCGTGAAGCGCTTGTTTGACTGGTTCAACGGTCTGTATCCCGTGTGGTTGGTGACACTGGCCGTCATCGCGTTTTTGCATCCGCCGGTGATGCTGTGGTTCGACGCAGAATGGGTCTTCTGGTCGCTGGCGGCATCGATGCTGGGGATGGGATTGTCGCTGAACCTGGTGGACTTCAGAGCCATCGGTCGGATGCCCGGAAGTGTCGCACTGGGCGGCTTGGCTCAATACACCATCATGCCGCTGGTGGGCTGGGGCACGGCAACGCTGCTGGGTTTGGAGCCGGGCCTCGCCGTGGGCATCATTCTGGTGGCCAGTTGTCCCGGTGGCATGGCCTCCAACGTGATCGCCTATCTGGCGCGCGCCAATTTAGCGCTGTCCGTGGTGCTCACGCTCGGCTCGACGATGCTGGCGTTCGCGTTCACACCGATGTGGACCAGCGCGCTGGCAGGTCAGTATGTGCCGGTGGACGCCTGGGCGTTGTGCAAGTCGGCATTGCAGTTGACCGTCGCCCCGCTGGTGCTCGGCGTGCTCATTCGCTGGAAACTGCCACGGACAGCGGATCGCATTGGTTCGGCGGGACCGACAATCGCCGTGGTGGCGTTTACCTGTGTGACGGGCGGCATCGTGGCGGCAAGCGCCGACGCCATCGCGGCAAACTTTGGCGCGCTTGCCGTCGCGGCGTTCGTATTGCACGTGGTGGGTTTTGCGGTGGGCTATCTCTTGCCGAAAGTGCTGCGCTACCCCGAGTCGATTGCCCGCACGGTGAGTATCGAGGTGGGCATGCAGAATGGCGGCATGGCCGCGTCGCTGGCCCAGCTCCATTTCGCCTCCATGCCACTCGCGGCAGCCGCGGGCGTGTTCAGTGGCGTGATGCAAAACATCCTGGGGGGCATCGCTGCATCAATCTGGAAACGTTTTCCACCTGACCGCCCTGAGCCTTTGAAACACGCTGATCACCAGGGCCACCCGAGCCGCCGCGACATCTACTACTGGAAATGCGACCGTCCAGCGGCGTTTCACAACACCCACACGCGCTGCGAAGATGATGGCCCGATCGCGCAGCAGCTCGAACGGGAACTGCAAAACCACTTTGAGACGAACCACGTCGTATTAAGCCCAGGAGCAGGGCAAGGGAATCATCTCACTTGGAATGCCGAGGTGGCGGGGGAGCTGCTTTTCATTCGCGTGGAGAACGGACCCGAAAAGGACGGCCACTTGGCTGTGGAGTCCGCTGTGCTGGATCGCGTCCGGGCCGCGGGTGTCCGGACACCGCGGGTGTTGGGGTGCGATGCCTCGCGGACCCGCGTGCCGTTTGCCTGGCAGGCTTTGGAGCGGCTATCCGCACCGGACCTGAATCATTGGTTCAAAGCGGGAACTCTCAGCGTCTCGCAGATCGCGTTCGACATCGGCGTGGCGGTCGCGACCTGGCAGAAGATTTCCTTGGAGGGCTTCGGAACTCTGGATGCGGACCTGCGAGGTTACCGCACCACCTACGCCGACTACTTTCATCTTCGTCTCGACGAGCATCTGCACTTTTTGAAGTCGCGGGGGTTTCTGGCGGACACCAGCGAGATCCTCGCCGAAATTGAGCGGCATCGTTCCTTGCTGGCCGTGGATCGAGGCTGCCTGGTCCACAAGGACCTCGCCCTCTGGAACATCCTCGGCACCCAGGATCAGATCGTGGCGTTCATCGACTTTGACGATGCGATCAGCGGCGATCCGATGGACGACCTTTCGCTGCTGGCC
>JBJHDE010000423.1:0-5310 GCA_050486385.1 Planctomycetales bacterium
GAAGGGTCCCGGCGGCGACAAGGCCCAGAGCCGGCATCGGGGCCGTCGGGCCGAATGGATACGTCGCCTCGGGGATGGTCCGGTCGGGCCTCTCCGTCAACTCGTCCAGTCCGACATCAACCAACACAAACTGACTGGTGTCGTCCTCATGCACCTTCATTTGCTCGGTCTTCAGCGCGGCACGCTGGCCGCCCAGCCCGAAGGTGGTGTCGTAGGCGACCGACAGCAGTTTCAGCTTGTCATCACCGCCCTGAATCACGGCGTCTTCGATCGCGCCCAACCGCTGGCCCTCGGTGTTTCGAACCTCAAGCCCGGTCAGCTCGCTGATCTTGATGTAGCCGACGGGCAGGACGCTGCCCTCGGGACGACGCGGACCATCGACACGCAGTTCGTCAGTCGCACGATCTTCGTCGGCCGCACGATCTTCGGCCTCACGACGGGGTTCGTCGGTCCCGGCCGTCAGCGTCCGATCGGCCTGGGCTGGCCAATTGTTCTGATCGAAGCCTTCGAGATCTTCGTAGTGGGCTTGCGGGTGGTTGGTGACCACCAACATGCTGCCCGATTCGTCCATCTTCAGCTTCAGATCCTTCCAGTTCAGGGCGAACATCTCCTGGCCAACGCCCAACAGTCCGCCTCGCGCCATGGCCACGTAGGCGATTTTGTGATCGGCATCCAACACAATCTCGCGGATGCTGCCGATCTGCTCTCGGTCGTTGCTATAGACCGGCATCCCGATGACCACACTCGTCCGGACCGCCTGGTTCTTGGGAGTCTCGTGCTCCTCAGCCCAAACCGCTGAACCAAACAGTAGCGGAAGGGCCAACACACAGCTCAAAGTTACGCGTGACATCATGTGCCTCACTCGTTGAAGAAGAAAATCAACACAAAACTCGAAAAACGGTTCGCGCCCGGTCGGACATTTGGTGCTGCACGATCGGGCCCGTCATTGGCCGCTTGAGGGCGGGTTTTGGCCTCAGATCGACCGCTAGCACCCGCCATCAACTCACGACATTTTGTTGCAACCAACGGGGCATACATGTCACCCCGTGACCACGTCTCACTCGCAAGGCGAATTCCTTGCCAATCGATACAATCCGACCACGGCGGAGGCGCTCTCCATGACGCACAGGCCCGTCAGATTTGGACTTGCGCCAGGAAAGAAATCCCTTCGCTTGCCTGAAGGATGTCGAAGGCGAGCCACGCCCGGCGTTTCCGTTTGCCTTGCGGCCAGCCCGCCTGAGTCGCGCTCGCCCAGGTTGGTCAACTCACAACCAGGACCTGTTGGTGGCAGGCACGTTCCCCGACAGGCGATTCCCGCTGCGGCCGCCCATGGCGCAGCGCCTGGCCCAGGGGACGCCGGCACAATGCCGCGTGGCGTGTCGGCGGCCATGTCTCATGGCGGATGCTTCCCCGTTGATCTGGGGAGTTCCGCTGAGTGCGGGTAGTCCAGTGGTGTCGGATGAGCCTGCTTGAGCAATTGCAGCCGACGGACGGGCGCTCGACAAATCCTTGGGCCGCGGAACGGCGGGGAGTCGATCTCATCAGTGCCTCGTCGCGATGCCGACGCGGCGAACTTCACATGATTGACACCTGGCTTCTACCACGAGGCATGCCCGTGGCCACACAGACATTCCGACTTGTGACACGCAAGAGTGACGGAACCCTGCTGATCCGCGATTTTCCCCACGCCGATGTGCTGGTGGGGATGCATACACAGATTGGCGTCGACGATTGCAGCACCGACCTGGCTCTCCGCGGCTTGCCGGTGTTCGAGGACCTGATTGGCCCGATGCCCGACGGCAAAAGCGTCGCCCGGTACGAGTCGCCCGAGGTGTTCGAGGACTTGACCAAGCAATGGAGCGTTGCCACCAAGACCCCACGGCGACGCCGTTAGATGAACGAATGTTTGAACGAGGGGCAATCGCCATAAGGTGCGAATAGTCAAGACCTTGTGGCGATTGGCTCTGGTGAGGGAAACACATCCTGGGAGAAAGCTCGGCGGGGCTGGGGTTTGCCCGCTGGCGGGATGAGTGACCGCCCGGCGCGGTGCGATAACGCCGGAGCTTTCTTGATGCGGGGGTGCGGTCGCGTGGCGGGGCGCGGCCGCACCCCGATTTTCTTTTCTAGGGGCGAGAGTCTTTTCTAAGGGGCCTTTGACTTCTCTTGGGGCCGTGGCTCGGGACGCTCAGCGACGAGCCGGTTGTGTCTGGGCTCCGTCGGGCGACGGCTGGCGGGCCATCTGGGTGGAGGCTCGCCAGCCGTCACGATCGACGGCCACGCGGCTCGCGGGCCCAGGCACACCAGGCTGAGACGCCATCATCGGCACCGATCCCGGTCGGGCGAATCCATAGTAAGCCGGTGCTCCGGCCGGTCGACCGTAGGGATCGCGTGGTCGCTGGACGGGCACCAGATCGCCTTGCCCGGTGGCAGCAACCTGCGGATTGCCGGCTGCCGGCCGGGTGGCCGAAGCCTGCGTGTTGGGCGTCGTTTGGCCGCTGGCGGCCACCGCACGATTCTCCAGCTTCTTGGTGACCTTGTCGGGGCCGGCCGACGCCCGACTGGGCGGTGGTTGCCGGGCCACGGCGGTCACGGGCACCGCGGCGTGGCGGACGATGGGCTCGTCGACCAACTTTTCTCGCCAGACAGGCACCTGAACGGTCTGCTCGACCGGCACCATGCGGACCGACTCGACGGGCACGGTCACCTGCTGGGTGGTCCATTCGTATTCGACGGTCGGCACCTTGACTCGCACCGGATAGGGTCGGGCCAGGGGATTGAACCGGTTGTGCCACCGCACTTGCTCGACGGTCCTCTGACGAGGAACGGCCACCTGGCGGTTGATGGTCCGCTGTTCAACATCCCGCTGGGGTTGATAGACGGTTCGCGTCTGGCTTTCCCATTCATACCCCCAGACGGGCCGCCGATGGACCTCGCGGACTTCACGGTAGGTCACCCCATTGTGCTCGAAGTACCGCACGGTGGGGCCCTCGGGCGGAGTGGTTGGCGGATCGCACCAACCGGTGGCCGCCGTCGCAATGACTAGGGCAGCCAATCGCAGGGGTCGCAGACTCGGCATGGTCTTACCCGCCATCAGAGGGAATGCTCGCGTCAGGTGTCTCGGGTCCTGCCGCAGGTTCGGCGAGAACCCGCATCGGCAGGACATTCGCGGCTGAGCCTCGCAAGCCGTTGACCGCGGCCTGGCGGCCAGAGGGCCAAACACCCCGAGGCGGAAGAGAATCCGCCGTCTTCATCGCCTTCGGATGTTTGGGGTGGTGGGCTTGAGCCGGTTTCGACGGTTGCGGTTCTCGGCGCGATTCGGCAGGCTGGCGGGTCGTGGCGGCAACGCCAGAGACCGTTTCCTCCACCCGCCGGGCTGCCCCCATGACCGAGAAGACCATCTTCAAGCGGATCATCGATCGCGAGATCCCCGCCGACATCGTGTTCGAGGATGACCGCTGCCTGGCGTTTCGCGACATCAAGCCGCAAGCCCCGACCCATGTGCTGGTCATTCCCAAACAGGAACTGCCGACCCTGGCCGATGCGACCGACCAGGACGCCGAACTCTTGGGCCACCTGCTGAATACCGCCCGACGGCTGGCCGTCGAGCTGGGTCTGGAGGGAGGTTATCGGGTGGTGATCAACTGCAAAGACGACGGCGGTCAAGAAGTTCCTCACCTGCACCTGCATCTTCTTGGGGGTCGGCGGCTGAAGTGGCCGCCAGGCTGACCCCCTCGATTTGCTAGAGTCCGGGTTCCTCGGAGGGATGTTGGCGGGCCCCGGCTTCCCCGTGAACGAACCAATTCACCCACCAGCATTGGGGTCTATCGCTGCGCGCTGGCCGGCGGAGTCAAGCGGTGGCAGGAATTTCTTTGCCCGCGAGTGAGGGGGCTGGAGAACCGGTTCTGTGGCTTGGATGCGTGCTGTTGACGAAGCCGGTCGCCCCGAGAAAGGCGGTCCTGCTTTCCGGGGCGGTCCTGGGGCCAACAGCCGCCGGTTTGAACTTTTCCTGGATTTCTAGTCGAAGTTGTTGGTGTCAAAGGTCGGCCGGGTTGGGCTCAAGACGCCTGAACCCGGGTCAATACGCCTCAGCCTGAGGCCAGCGACGGGGCCCACCAAGGAGTGGCAGGCCAACCCGTACCAACGATAAAACCGGTAGGGTTTACCAAAGCGTTTCAAGTGCCGTGGCAGGGCAGCCGAAAAGAATCGCGGATGGCGCGGTTGTTCCGGCTGGAAGGGTTCGTCCGGTTTGGCGGACTTTTTGGGCCAGGCAATCCTTGGCGGCCGCCGTGGTCGGGCCGCCCGGGCTGTTCCCCGTCGCAACGGAGGCAGACGGGCTCGCTGAGCACGGACCATTCGGGAGCAGAAAAGACGATGCGAACAGCTACACGTGTTGCACAAACCAACCTGGTGACACACTGGGTCTTCGGAATGTGCGTGGCGGCCTTGGCGGTCGCCACTTGGGGGGGCGTTGCGAACGCCCAACCCGCGGAACGCCCTCGGGCGGAAACCATCGGGGGAGGAGCCTCGGACGGCTTGCCTCTTCCCAGTCGCGAACCACGTCCGGCGGTAGGCCCACGTGGCGTGTACGAATTTGTGCGGGACCTCAGCCCCCAGCAGGCCGACGCCGAGTTTGAAGTCGTGCTGGGTCGGCCGCGGATTCTGACCCTGCAACGGGCCCTGGGTGGCGAGGACGATGTGGCCCAGGTGGCCATCGGCGATCCGACGATTGCCGACTTCGACGTCCTCAGCCGGCGGCAGTTGCGGATCGTGGGCGTGCGGGTCGGCGTGACCGACCTGGCGATCGTGACCTCCGACAACGAGTCGTATGTTCTGCGGATCAAGGTCGTCTACGACCTGGACGTGCTGCGAGCCCAGCTTCGCAGCCTGTTCCCGAGTGCCCAGTTGCGGCTCTCGCAGATTCGCGAGCATGTGATCGTCGAGGGTCAGGCCCGCGACACGGCTCAGGTGACGCGGATTCTGGAAGTCATCCGCAACTACCTGCTCAGCATGCAGGCCAATATGACCCAGCAGATCAGCGGTGGCGCTGGTGCCGATGGCGCCGGCGAAGCCCCGGGCTTTGCGGGTGGTCCGGCCGACGACCTGGCCGAGGAAGGCCGTGCGGGTCTGCCGCCGGCGGATCCCTCGCGGCCAGAGTTCCAGGCCCAGTTTGCCGCGCCGCAGTTGGTCAACATGATTACCATCCCCGGCACCCAGCAGGTGATGCTCAAGGTGCGGCTGGCCGAGCTGAATCGCACGGCCCTGCGGCGCTCGGGCTTCAACTACACCCGGGGCCCGCAGAACACCTTCTTC